>RFIU01000179.1 GCA_003695555.1 Alphaproteobacteria bacterium | reverse complement strand
TGACAAGGAATACATCATCCGGGGCGTCAATTCCTCTGCGGTGGCCACGGTGGGCGTCTATTATGACGAGGCCGTCATCACGGCACGCAACAAGCAGGACGGCGGTGGCCGCCAGGCGGATATCGAACTGCACGACCTTGCCCGCATCGAGGTGCTGAAGGGCCCGCAGGGCACGCTCTATGGCGCCAGCTCGATGAGCGGCACGATCCGCTTCATTCCGAACGCGCCGGATCCGGGCGGCTTCGACTTCGATTCGACCGGCTCGATCTCGGGCACGCGCTTCGGAGGCGCCGACTATCACTGGGACGGCATGGTCAATGTGCCGGTGATCCAGGACAAACTCGCCCTTCGTGCGGTCGGCTGGATCACCGACCAGTCGGGCTATATCGACAATGTCCGGCTGGATCGCAAGAATGTGAATACCAACAATGTCGAAGGCGGGCGCTTTGCAGCGCGCTGGCTGGCAAGCGAGGATTTCGAGATTACCGCCTCGGCCGTCGTCCAGCATCGCAAGGTCGGCGATACCTCGCGCTTCATGCCCTTCTATGATCCGACCTATCGCGCCAATCTCGAGAGCTTCGGGTTCTCGACGCCCACGCTCGGCGACCTGAAGTCCCAGGATTTCACGATCAACGACTGGAATGAGGATCTTCAGCTCTATGGCGTGAAGGCGCAGTATCGGACCGATTTCGGCACCTTCTTTGCGACCACCAACTACTTCAATCGCGAGATCGACTTTCGCTTCGATTCGACGCCGATCCTGCTGTTCTTCGGTGTGCCGGCGACCGCGCTCACCTTCGAGCCGCAAAAACGTGAAATCTGGAGCGGCGAGGCACGCTTCGCCTCCGATTTCGGTGGTCCGCTGAATTTCGTCATCGGCGGCTTCGTCTCGGCAGAAAACAAGGACTTCGAGGTGCAGGTGCTGGCCACCGGTCCCAATGGCCTGCCGATCGGGCCGTGGGATCCGACGAAGGACTTCTTCCTCGACGGCCCGCCGAACGCAGCGATCTTCGGGCGCGTGAAGAGCGACGACCTCAATCAGCAGGCGCTTTTCGGCGAGGCCACCTTCGATGTCACCGATGCGCTTTCGGTGACTGTCGGCGGCCGGCTCTTCCATTACCGGATCACCTCTCTCGGCCGTCAGACCAAGCCCTTCGTAGGCTTCGCCACCGATGCCCGTTCGATCGATCTGAAGACGAGTGCCAACAATTTCCAGTTCAAGGGAAATGTCGCCTTCGATGTCACCGATGATGCGCTGGTCTATTTCACCGCCGCCGAGGGCTTCCGGGTCGGCGGCACCAATGACGCGGCGATCAATCCGACCGGCATCGACGTGCCGGAAGGCTTCGATCCCGACAATCTCTGGAACTACGAGGTGGGCTGGAAGTCCACGCTCTTCGACGGTCGCCTGATCTTGAATGCGGCCGGCTACATCATCGTCTGGAAGAACATGCAGGTTTCGGGGCTGGATCCCTCGGGCGCCTTCCCGATCATCGTCAATGCCGGCAAGGCGCGCATCGACGGTTTCGAGTTCGAGGCGCATGCGCGGCCTGTGCGTGGCCTTGACATCACGTTGGGCGGATCGGTCCAGAATGCACGCCTGCGTCAGGATATGCCACTTTCCGATCCGAGCGCACCCGGCTTCGACCCGAATGCCGGTCTGAAGGGCGATGCCATCCCGAACGTGCCGGATTTCCAGGCGGTGGCGGTGCTTCGCTACACCCGCCCGGTGAGCGAGACGATCGACGGCGTGTTCCGCTTCGACTGGACGTATCGCGGCGATGTCAATACGCAGTTCCGGCCGACCAGCCCCTTCAACGTCCATCTTCAGAGCTATTCGCTGGTCAATCTGAAGCTCGGCATCGAAAACGATCATTGGGAGCTGTCGCTCTACGCCCGCAATCTCTTCGACAAGCGGGCACAGGTCGATGCGATCTCCAGCTTCCAGGATCCGCTCGCCTTCATCACCGTGCGCCCGCGCACGCTCGGCGGGCGTCTGGTCTATCGCTACTGAACCCGATCTGCTCAGCGGACGTGAAGCTTCGTTGCGGCGAAGAGGAGGAGAAGCGAGAAGAAGCGATAAAGAGCGGTCCTGCGTGCCCTTGTCGGCCGGAAAGAGGGAGAAGCCGGTCGCAGATGCGGACCGCGGCGATGCGAAAATCAGGAAGTCCCTTTCCGGGTGCTCCGTCTCCACCCGGAAAGGCTGGCGGGAGAGATTTTGCCCCCCATCGTCTCTCCCGCCACTTTTTTGTCTGCCGTCCGCCGTCCGCTCGGCTAGAGTAGGCGTACCGGCGGGCGGGAGGGGCCGGCCCGACCGGCATGCTGCGGCGATGGGGAAAGCTGTCATGGAGGTGAATCGATGACGGAACCGGTGATCGCACGGCCGAAACCCTGGCTCGTTCGACTCGAGAAGAAGGGGCGCAAATACTGGTGGTGTGCCTGCGGACTGTCCGCCAATCAGCCCTTCTGCGACGGATCGCACAAGGGAACGGGTATCCAGCCGGTCGCCTATGAAGCAAAGGAGGACGGCGAAGAGGTTCTCTTTTGCGGCTGCAAGCACACCCGCCATCCCCCCCTTTGTGACGGCTCTCACAACAATCTGGGCGAAGTGTACGAGGAGGCGAGCGCCGAAGAGATCGCGGCAAGCGCCGACATTCCGGTAACCCCGCCCGATGCGCAAGGTCGTGCCCTGCTTGACGGCGGCTGCTTCGTGCTGACGCCCGACCCTGCGATGTCCAGCCGTCTCGACGGCTGGCATATCCTGCCGCTGATCGGGGAGAATACGGGGGCCCGGCATCTGGCCCAATATCGGCTGGAAGCGAATGGGCCGACGGCTCCGCTCGACTTCGGGCCGGGCAGCGAGGCGGTCCTGTTCTGTCATGCCGGGCGGGGGCGGCTGATCATCGAGGAGCGGGTCTTTCCGCTCGCGCCGATGACCGGCTATCATCTGCTCGCCGGCGAGCGGGTGCGCGTCGATCCCGAAGATGAAGAGCCGGCCGTGCTGATCGCGACCCAATGCCCGCTGGGACCCACACCGCAGCCGATGCCTGAATTCTCCGGCCGTTTCGACGACCGGATGGCCGAGCGGGCGCGCGCCTTCGACCCTGCGGCACGGGCACGGATGGCAGATCGCTTCTATCAGGTTCTGGTCGGCCCCGAGACGGGTTCCGAACAGGTGACCCTGTTCATCGGCGAGATCCCGCGCTCGCGCGCAGCCGGTCATCGCCATCTCTATGAGGAGGCGATCCTGATTCTTTCCGGTCGCGGCTTCATGTGGACGCAGGGCGCCCGGGCGGCGGTCGCGCCGGGCGACGTGATCTTTCTGCCGGCACGTCAGGTCCACTCGCTCGAATGCACGGATCCGGCGGGTATGCGGCTGGCCGGCGCCTTCTATCCGGCGGGCAGTCCGGCGATCAACTACTAGCAGGGGAACCGCGCGGGCATGGGCAAGGTGCCGGCATGACGAAAAGACCGAAAGGCGGGCCGGCGCATCCGCATCAAGGGAGGACCGCATCATGACGCAGACGCAAGGGCCGGCGGGGCCGGCCGCGCAGACGACCGCCGCCGGGGCGAACACGGCCGGCAGCAGTGCGACCCGATGGTCGTCGCATCTCGGCTTCGTGCTGACCGCCGCCGGAGCGGCCGTGGGTCTCGGCAATATCTGGCGTTTTCCCTATATCGCCGGCGAGAACGGCGGCGGGGCCTTCGTTCTCGTTTATCTGGCGGCGGTCGTCGCCATCGGGTTTCCGGTGATGGTCGCCGAGCTGCTGATGGGCCGGCGCGGGCGCGGTGATGCCGAAACCGCGGTTCGTCATCTGCGCGCCGAAACCGGCGCCGGTCCCTTCTGGCAGACGATCGGGGTGCTTTCGCTGCTGCTTCCCTTCGTCGGCATCGGCTATTACTCGGTGGTCGCCGGCTGGGTGCTCGATTATCTCTGGCTGTTTTTGTCGGGTCAGGGCTTTCTGGACCCGACTGCTGGCGGGGGCGGCGACTATGCGGCGCGCTTTGCCGAGCTTCAGGGCAGTCCCTGGCGACTGCTGTTCTTTCATGCCCTGTTCATGGGCGGTGTCATCGCGATCGTCGCACAAGGGGTGCGCCAAGGTCTCGAACGGGCGGCGAAGATCATGATGCCGGCGCTGTTCGTGATGCTGCTCGGCCTTGTCTTCTACGCCGCCCTGAAGGGCGATTTCGGACGCGGTGTCGCGTTCCTGCTGGCCCCCGATTTCGCGAAGCTGAGCTGGCACGGCGTCCTGCTGGCGGTCGGGCAGGCATTCTTTTCGCTTGCCATCGGAATCGGTGCGCTGATGACCTTCGGCGCCTATCTCTCCGAGCACGACAGTCTGCCGCGTTCGGCCGCCCAGATCTGTGCGACCGATACCATGGTCGCGCTGCTGGCAGGGCTTGCGATCTTTCCGATCGTCTTTTCGCTCGGTATCGACCCGGCTGAGGGGCCGGGACTGATCTTCGTCACCCTTCCGGCCGCCTTCGCGCAGATTCCGGGCGGCGCGGTGCTGGGCACGATCTTTTTCCTGCTCGTCTTCTTCGCCGCCTTCACCACCGGCATCGCGACCCTCGAGCCGGTGGTGGCCTGGGCGACGGGCAGAGGCTGGGCGCGTCCGGCGGCGACTCTTGTGATCGGGCTTGCGGCCTGGATCATCGGCGCGGCCGCGGCGCTTTCCTTCAATGTCTGGCAGGATGTGCGGCCCCTCGGACTGGTGCCGGGATTCGAAGATCGCGGCATCTTCGATACCCTCGATTATTCGATCGCCAGTCTGCTGCTGCCGGTCAATGGCATGCTCATCGCCCTGTTCGTCGGCTGGATGGTGCCGCGCGCCATCCAGCGGAGCGAAACCGGCTGGAGTGAAGCGCTGCTCGGCGTCTGGCGCTTCTTTCTACGGGTGCTCGCACCGCTCGCAATTCTGGCCATCCTGCTGGCCGGCTGAGGTACGGCGTATGAGATGCGCATCGAGATGGAGAAGCCGATGACCGGAATCCTTCGTGACCATTTCCCGATCCTGGCGCACAACGTCTATCTGAACAGCTGCTCCTATGGCGCGCTTTCGCATGAGGTGGAGGCGGCTTTTCATTCCTATCTCGCCCGCCGTCACGAAGTCGGTGCCGACTGGCAGGGCTGGATGGGCCTTCAGGAAGAGGTGCGCGCTCTTTTCGCCCGCCTGATCGGGGCGGTGCCGGCGGAGGTCGCGATTACCACTTCGGCCTCTGCCGGACTCGACAGCTTCGTCAGCGCACTGGCCCCGCAAGGGTCGCGCAACCGCATCGTCGTCTCAGACTACGAATTCCCGACCGTCGGTCAGATCTGGCATGCGCAGGAACGCCGTGGCTTCGAGGTCGTTCATGTGCCCGAGGACGAAGACGGGCGGATCCCCTTCTCTCGTTTCGAGAAAGCGATCGACGAGCGCACCCTCGCCGTCTCGATCGCCCATGTCTGCTATCGTCATGGTGCGGTCAACGAGATCGAGCGCATCGTCCGGCTGGCTCATGCCAATGGCGCGATCGTCGTGCTCGACGCCTATCAGGGGCTGGGGCAACTGCCGATCGACGTGCACGCGCTCGACATCGACGTGCTGATCGGTGGCGCTCTCAAATATCTGCTGTCAAGTGCCGGGCTGGGCTTTCTCTTTGTGCGCAAGGAACTGATCGAACGCTTCTCTCCCTTCGTTACCGGCTGGTTCGCGCAACGCGACATCGCCGCCATGAACATCTATGCCCACGACCCGGCGGGTGATGCACGCCGCTTTGAGACCGGCACGCCGCCGGTGCCCAATCTTTATGCCGGCAAGGCCGGGCTCGAACTGGTGCTGGAGGTCGGCATCGAGCGGATCGCCGCCGCGATCGCGACATTGACCGCGCGGCTGAAGGAAGGCGCGGACGAACTCGGCGCCCGGCTCGCCACGCCGAAGGATCCGGCCCGCCACGGGGCGATGATCGCCATCCGTTCGCGCGACGACCAGGCGCTGGTCGAACGACTTGCGGAGCGGGGGATCATCACCTCGTGCCGTGACGGGAACCTGCGGGTTTCGCCCCATTTCTACAATACGGAAGCCGACATCGAGCGGCTGCTTGTCGCCCTTGCCGATCATCGCGATCTGCTGGCCTGATGGTGGGAACCGCCCCTTCCCATGGAAAAGGGGGGAGATGAGCGAAGTGCCGGCCCGGCCTTGAGGGGCAAGGGGAGGGGGGGGCGACCGGGCCGGCAGTTTCGCATGCTTCGCGAGGGGGGCGAGCATGGCGAAGACGTCCGCTCCGGGGTCGCGGTGAAGCGACCGTCTCCTGGCTCACTCACGAGGCGATGGCTTCCTTACAAACTCCGTGCCAAATGTCGCCGGCCAACCAAGTTCTTGAAGATTCAATATGATACGCGGGCCAGCCCATGCCGCAGCGGTACCCGGGATTCGCAGATTGCAATGCATTGTGCGCGGCGACAATAGCAGGATGAGAGAATGATGGCGGCCAGAAGGGCAGGAACGCCGAATATCGCCATGGTGATGGCCGCAAGCGGTCGATGTCGGCCAGGAAAGGCAAGGCAGACGACCGGACCGGGCATGCCCCGAATTTTTCTTAGCGCTTCCTTAAGGCCTGATGAGAAAGACTGTCGGGCATGATTATGCGATGCCGACATCGCCGTCTTCTGCCGACCGCATTTCGCGCGCGATGGGCCATCTTTTTCCTTCTCCCGCTCATTCTCGCGGCAGCGGGGGCCGGCAGCCTCGGTAAGGCGCGCGCTTCCGAAGGCGAAGGGGCGGGTGCACAGGACGAATTGCGCTATATCGACATGAAGCCGGTGGACGTTCCGCTGACGCGTGCCGGCTATCTGCAGGGGCGTTTCATCGTCCGGGCCGCGCTCAAGGTCGAGACGGCAAAGGCGCGGGCGAAGGTCGAGGCGGCGATGCCGAAGCTCGAAGCCGCCTTCCTGATGGCGATCGCCGATCTCACCCGCTACGACATCGAAGCCGGCGCACCGATCGACATCCCGCTGGTTCGCGCCCGCCTGCAGCGCGCGGCCGACACGGTACTCGGCCCCGGTGTGACCACGGTCTTCATCCATGAGGCGATGACCAGTCGATGATGCCGCTTTGATGTTGACGCCTCACAATTCCTCTATCCGCCGTTCCAGCTCGGCGAACAGCTCCGGGACGTTCGGCAGGTGCGGCCGCTCTTCTTCAAGAATGGCGCGGAACAGACGTTTCTTGATGTCGCCGATATCGATCCCGCCGGCGGCTCTCGCCTCCGGTGCGGCGCTGAGAACGATATCGACCAGCCGCTCGGCCGCCGTCAGGCGCCCCCAGAGATAGTCGTTTTCGCGATATCGGCGTGAGAAGAAGGCGGCGAAGGTTTCGAATTCAATGCCCTTCAGCACTTCGCGGGCCCCGCCCGGGTGCAGACTCGGCGCATCATCCACGGCGATGCGATCGACCTTGATCGGCTGCAATTCGTCATGCGCCAACCCCTGGATCATCGGATAGCTGACGACATCATAATAGGCGAAGCCGAGATAGGCGGTCAGCAGTTCGCGGGCCAGCGCCCGGCTCGGCGCGTGAGCCAGACATTCGGCGAGCAGGCGATCGAGATTGGTGTCGCGTTCCTCAAGCGAGAAGCGGGCCGCCTGCTCGGCGAGTGCTTCGGCCACCCGAGCGTCAGACCATTCCCCGGCGGCATCGCCGGGCGACTGCCCCATCGGCCGTTCGTCATTCGCGCTTTCCGGCGGCATGCCGGCGGCGGGCAACAGCAGCAGGTGGCTTTCCAGCGCCTGATAGAGAAGGAACTTGGCGCGGTCGATCCAGGCGCGTGTCGCGCTCGGATCCTCACGCCCCAGCGGTTCCTCATAAAGTTCATTGAGACGCCGCACGAGGAAACGAAGGCGCCGGATCCGATAGCCGAGATCATAGTCGCGCAGAAAGGCGATCCATGCCGCGCCCTCGTCGCGGGTCGCATCGCGGACCGGGTCGGCAAGACCGAGCAGATTGCGACGCCGTGCCCATTCCTCGACCTGTGCGCGGACGATTTCCTCCTCGTTTTCGAGGCCACAGCGCCGGGTGACGACAAAGTGACGAGCAAGCTCGTCGAGCACCGTGCGCAGTTTCAGGCGGACATAGCCGTCATAGGCATAGTCCGCCTCGCGCGCGGCGCGCTGGTGCGCCTTGCGTCGCCAGCCGGCAAGCCGCTCGCGATCGGCGCGCGGGGCAAGTCGCGGCCCGAGACCCAGTACTTCGCCGACCATCGCGATGACACGGGGCTTGACGGCTTCCGTCACTTCCTGGACCAGTCGCAACTGGTCATTGAAAGTGGTCAGCCATTCGAGATCGTCGCGGATCGGCTGCTTGCGCGGAATTTCGGCAAGAGCGGCGCGGATCGTGCGGAAGAAACCGGGAATGTCGCGCGACCCTTCGTCATCATCACAGGCCGGCTTGGGTTCGACATAGACGAGACGCCGATCAACCTCGCGATGCGCGGCATGATCCTCGATCGCCTTCAGCGCGATCGAGATCGGCTTGTTCATCAGGACCGAGCCGTCGATGAAGGCCGCCTCGCGCGGGTCGTGGCCGGCACACAGCAGATCATCGAACTGCTGCTTGAGGAAGGCATCTCGCGCCGGCCAGTCCTCACCGCGTGCGCGCAGGGTTTCGTCCATCTCGTCGAGATGGGCGGGCGGGTAGATGCCCGGAAAACTGCTCGTCGCACGCGCTGCGAAGGCGAGCCCCGGGTCATGATCGCTGCCGAGCCCGCTTGCCGATCGTCCGCTCGGCCGTCTCAAATGACGGAAGTGAAACACCCGGCGATGCTCGCGCTCCTCGACGACATGCGGATCATCGAGGACGAGGCGCATTGGATGGCCCCAGAAATCGGTGGCGGTCACGAAGACGTCGAGCGGCAGGCCGATCGGGATCAGGCTTTCTTCTTCCTTGCCGGGATCGGCGGGCAGCTGTTCGAGCGCATCAAGCATCAGCATGCACATGTGGCGCCCAGAAAACGGCGGATGAAACCATCGCGATCGGACAAAGAGAGAAAGCTTGCGCAGCACCTCCGGATCCTGCTCGAAGCGCTGGTTGCGACGGGGGAGGAAACGGCAATACAGGCCATAGAGCCAGAACAGCGGATAGAGCATGGCCTTGGAGAAGATGCCGGCGCGCGCGCTCGGGTCGAGCAGCTCCTCGACATCGGCCGCGCGCAGCCAGAAATCGCGATGACGTTCGAGCGGCTGATCGAAGGCAAGGGCGCGCGCCAGCATGATCGCATTGATGCCGCCGGCCGACGCCCCCGCCACGACATCGACGACGACCCGAAGGCAGATGTGCGGACCGATCGCTGCCAGCAGTTCGTGATAGATCCGCTCGCTTTCCAGCAGAGGACGCGGCTGTTCGCCGTTTGCCGCTGTCTTTTCTTCGCTTTCGGAAGGGCGCGTCCCCTCGCCCGTCTCCTTGCGGCGAGAGCCATCACGATGCCGATGAAGACGCTGCGAGGCGCGGACGAGGCCGACCACCTCGCGCGAAATCCCATACATATAGACGGCAAGCGAAACTCCGCCGTAGCAGACGAGAGCGAGCCGCAGTTCGCGTTCTTCGCGGGCCAGCGCGGGCTGCCCCTCATCAAACCCGCTTTCGTCCTTCGCCGAGTCCGTTTCCCAGAAGCGCAGTCTGTCGAACATCGTCATGGCCGGGGCTTCTCCGCATATGCGAAGGGGAAGGGATGATCCCGTTACCCTAGCTAGCGTGTTCCGAACTACAAGGAAAGCTTCGCGACGGGTGAGAGGCACCCCCTCCCGGCGCTCGGGGGTGGCCTCGCCATCGGGATCGTCCTAAGCTCGTGATCCGCAATACTGACGAACGCTATACTGACGAACGCGCGACTGAAACGAGGAATATGATGGTCAGCCGACAGGAAGCATTTTCCGGCACCATGGAGGTGCGCCCCGCCCATGCCTTCGATGTCGATCGGCTTGCGCGCTGGCTTGCGAGCCGGATCGAGGGCCTGCGTCCCCCGCTCGACGTGCGGCAGTTCCGCGGCGGCCAGTCGAACCCGACCTTCCTGCTCACCGATGCCGCCGGCCGGCGTTTCGTTCTGCGCCGCAAGCCGCCGGGCAGGCTGTTGAAGTCCGCCCATGCGGTCGATCGCGAATTCCGCGTCATCTCGGCACTTCATGCCGAAGGCTCGGTGCCGGTCGCGCGACCCTATGTGCTGTGCACCGACGAGAGCGTGATCGGCAGCTGGTTCTATGTCATGGACCATGTCGAAGGACGGATCTTCTGGGAAGCGGCAATCCCCGGCGTCGAGAAGGCCGAACGCACCGCCCTGTTCGATGCGATGAATGCGACCATCGCCGCCCTTCATCGCCTTGATCCGCAGGAGGTCGGGCTCGGCGACTATGGCCGGCCGGGCAACTATTTCGCGCGCCAGATCTCGCGCTGGTCGCGCCAGTATCTGGATGACCGGGAAGCCGGCCGGATTGCGGCGATGGATCGCCTCGTCGAGTGGCTGCCCGAGAACATTCCCGAAGGCGACGACACGGCGATCGTCCATGGCGATTTCCGCATCGACAACATGATCTTCGCTCCCGACGAGCCGCGTGTGGTGGCGGTGCTCGACTGGGAGCTGTCCACCCTCGGGCATCCGCTTGCCGATTTCGCCTATCACCTGATGATGTACCGGATGCCGCCGACCGGCTTCACCGGCCTGATGGGTGCCGATCTCTCGGCACTCGGCATTCCTTCGGAAGATGAATACATGCGGCGCTATTGCACGCGCGTCGGTCGCGAGCCGATTCCGCGTGAGGAACTTGATTTTTACATCGCTTTCAACATGTTCCGTCTTGCCGGTATTCTGCACGGCATCCTCGGACGGGTGAAGCGGGGGACAGCCGCCAATCCGCGCGCCGCCGAGATGGGAGCTATGTGCGAACCGCTCGCCGAGCTGGCCTGGTCGCAGGTCGAGCGGCTTGCCTGACGGCGGCACAGAAGAGCAGGAGCATCATGCCGGATACGGTCATGCGCACGCGCGAGATCAGCGTTCACGGCATCCCCCTCAATCTGTTCGAGGCGGGAGAGCCGGCCGGCGCACAAGGTGCAGCGGCCAGCCTGCTGTTCATTCATGGCTGGACGAGCCGGCATCAGATCTTTCGTCATCAGCTTGCGGAATTCGCCCGCGAACGGCATGTGGTGGCCGTGGATCTGCCCGGCCATGGTGCCAGCGGGCGGCCGCAGATCGACTATACGGTTCCCTTCTTCGCCGAAACCCTGGAAGGGCTGGTCCGCGCGCTTTTCCTGCGGCGGGTGATCGTGATCGGCCATTCGCTCGGGGCTCTGGCGGCGCTGGAACTGGCGCGCATGGCCGGCCCTGAGCGGGTGCCGGCGGCGATCCTGATCGAGGCTGCACCGATCATCCGCGACGAGACGATGACGGCTCAGCTCGCCAAGACGAGCCGCGTGATCGAGGCCGAAGGCATCGCCCGGGCGCAGATGCGGCTTGCTGAGCTCGCCTTCTTCGAGCCGGGAGAGGAGACCGACGCCGTTCGCGAAGAGATGGCCGCGGGACTTGCCGAAGCGTCATCGCTCGCCGCGCAGTCCGCTTGGCGTGGCCTGATTGACTGGCAGGAAGGAATCGCTGCGCTCGGCGAAGTGCGTGTTCCGTTGCTCTTCGTCAATGGCGCACGCCCGCAGAACCGCGAAGCCGCGATCCGCGCCGTGACGGCCGCGCCTGTTCATTGGGGGCGTACGGTCTGCGCCGGCCACTTCAATCTGCTGACGGCGCCCACCCAGGTGAATGCGATGATCGGCGACTTTCTGGCCCGGCTGCCATCTTGAAGCCGGCACCTGTGGGGGGAATGGGCGGACGAGGATGCGCTGGCGCACCTGTTGCCCCTATCATTCATTCGGCCCATGCATCCGCCTTCCCTCGTTGCTCGGCCCCTCCATTCGGCCCCCTCCCCTTCTGACGGCGCAGGAAAAGCCCTCCGGCGCCGCTTATTTGACGAAAACGCCGGGGGATGAGACAGTCTTGGAGGCAACGCACCAACCGGCATTCCTGCCCTCGCTCAGACGGCAGGATGTCCGGGCCTGAAGACGCGCAAAGTACGACACGCTCGCCCCGGTGCTAGGCGACACGACAGGGGCGCATGGTGCCCGAGGGGCGACACGCCTGCCCTAGTGCAGGAGGCCGCGCTCAAGACGGGTGATGGCTTCCTTGATTCGGAGCTTGCGTTTCTTCAGTTCCGTCAGCTTGAGTTGGTCCGGCGAGGGGCGCGCGAGTTCCTGGGCGATGATCTGTTCGAGATTGGCGTGCTTTTCCACCAAAGCCTGAACATGCGCCTTGTTGCTCATGCCGGTCTCCTTCATCTCGAGGGTTGACGGAAGACTCGTATCAAAGCACAAAAATACTCCCCTGTCAGGGGAGGAAATGTGCCGCACCGCAACAAAACGGCATGAATTTTCAACTTGAAATAATATCATTTCAATAAAGACAAAGAATTGGAAAGCATCATGGAGGAACGTCAGGATGACGGGGCGGAAAAGCCACCGCTGGTCGTCGGTATCAGCGGCGCGTCAGGTGTCGATATCGCATGGGCGCTGCTCGAGATCGCCCGGGCGCAGGGCGTTCCCGTTCATCTGGTGATCTCCGAGGCTGGCGCGCGTACGATCGCCGAGGAAAGTCGTCATGCGCTCGGTGAATTCCGTGCGCTTGCCGATGCCGTTCCTTCCAATCGTGACATCGGTGCGCCGATAGCCAGTGGCGGTTTCGCGACTCTCGGCATGATCGTCGTGCCCTGTTCGATGCGCAGTCTCGCCGAGATCGCGCACGGGCTTTCCTCGACCCTGCTCGCGCGCGCTGCGGACGTGACCTTGAAGGAGCGCCGGCCGCTCGTCCTGGCGGTGCGCGAAAGCCCACTGCATCTGGGGCATCTGCGCAACATGGTCGCGGTGACCGAGACGGGGGCGATCATCGCACCGCCGGTGCCGGCCTTCTACCAGCACCCGGCGGATCTCGACGACCTGATCCGCCAGACGGCGGCACGGCTGCTTTCTCTTGTCGGGATCGAGGTCCCCGAGCTGCGCCGCTGGCCGGCAGCGGCACCGTCGCCTGACTGAGGGCCTGTCCGCCCGCCTGCCGCATTGGGGCTGGCGCTAGAATGTGCTATGGTTTATTTTCATGCAATGAGCGTCGGTCTCAACCGAAAAAATGCCGATGCACCGTCCGACAAGGAATACCACGAGCCATGCACGATGGAGGAGGGTCCCTGAGCGAGGCCGCTCTGAAGGCGCGGCTCGAGGCGCTGAAGGAGGAGCACCGCGATCTCGATGCGGCGATCGCGGCGCTGGTCGGCAGCAGCGCCTATGACCAGTTGCGCCTGCAACGACTGAAGAAGCGGAAGCTTTACCTGCGCGATCAGATCCGTCTGATCGAAAATCAGCTTCTGCCCGACATCATCGCTTGAGCGCTCTCGACG
>RFIU01000178.1 GCA_003695555.1 Alphaproteobacteria bacterium | reverse complement strand
GCCGTCTGCGGATATCTCTTGATCCGCAGACGGCAGGGGCCTCGGCGCAGGGAGGGCATCCTTGTCGGCATCAAGGGCAGGGGGCGTCCGTTCGGGCACTTCTCCCGCATCCGCGGCTGTGCCAGACCCGTCCGGTGGGGGCGTCGCCTCTCCCTTGCCCGGCAAGTCGGGGGCCGGCGCAGCCGACGATAGCCGGGCCGCATCTTCCACTTTTTCTTCCTGCTGACCTGCTTCGCCGGTCGTCAGATCCGTCGAAGCCGTTTCCGGTTTCGGCTTCTTCGTGCGGCGCGGGTGTGATCGGCGGCCGGTCTTGTCCTTCGTCGTCTGCATGGTGGCTTGGACGCTCCCTCCTCGATCGTGGACTTCCCTGGACGACCCCGGTGGCTGTCGGTCGCAGGGGACGGAAGATATCGGCTGGTCCCTTTATGCTATAAGTGGCCGTATGATGCGAGTCGGATGAGGATAAGGGAAAAGAGGGGAAAATGCCGGCTGATGCGCGGAGAGCCCGACGCGGGGGCGATGACCAGGACAGGCAGGCGTCGGCAAGGCGTCCGAGTGCCGCCCAACTGCGTTATCTCGAGCGCGGCCTGGGCCAGCCGGGAGGCAAGCTGCCGCTGTTCGACGACGAGGGACAGCGCATCGATCCGCGCACCATACGGGCCTGTCTGGATGCCGGCTGGGCCGAACCGTGGGCGCGCAATCCGATCAAGCCCGACTGGCTCGTCTGCCGCCTGACCACCACCGGACGGGCGCTGCTTGCGCGACGACGGGGGCGTGTGCGCCGCGTTCGTAATTCGTCAAGTGATACAGTGAAATCTTAGGAAATTCTTTACCAAGGCCGTCAAGAAATGAACGCAGGTTTGCGCGTGACCTCTTGCGGCACGTGACGATAACCAGGCAAGGAGAAGGCGAAACGCATGGCGGAATATGATCTCGAACGCTTGAGCGTGCTGGTCGTCGATGACAGCCTTTTCCTGCGCTCGTTGCTGATCAATTCCCTGCGGATTCTGGGGGTCGGAACGGTCAACGCCGTCGAGCACGGCGGTGAGGCGATCGAATTCCTGCGTCAGGTCAAGCAGGATCCGATGAAGGTCGGCGTCCAGCAGGTCGATATCGTGCTGTCGAACTGGCAGATGTCACCAGTGGATGGAATGATGCTGCTGCGTTTCATTCGCCGGCACAAGGACAGTCCGGATCGTTTCGTGCCCTTCATCATGATCACCGCCCATTCAGCGCCCAAGCGCGTGGTCGAGGCACGCGAGCTGGGCGTAACGGAATTCATGACCAAACCTTTCACGATCAATGCGCTCGGCGAGAAACTGATCACGATCATCGAAAATCCGCGTCAGTTCGTTCATACGCGCGACTATTTCGGCCCCGACCGCCGTCGCCGCAAACTTCCGATCGAATTCCCCGAACGCCGCAAACTGACCGACAAATCGCCTGGAGTGGAGATCGTCCGTGGCTAGCGCATCGACCCAGAAGAAGGTACCGACCACCGTTCGCTTCTACCGTTTCCGCAATCGGCTGAAGGAAAAATGCCATGGGCTCGGTGGCGGAGCGGGCGGCATTTCGCCGGAAGCCCTGGCCGCAGCCGAAGCCGCGCTCTCGAAGATGGCCGAAGACTATCCCGACTGGGTGATGGGCCTGATCGGCAAACTAGCCGACAAGCACGGCCGTTGTGTGGATACGCCGGAAAACCGACATGAGTTCTTCGAGGAGATCCATGCGATCGCCCACGACATGAAGGGCCAGGGCGGCACCTTCGGTTATCCATTGATCACCGATTTCGCCGAATCCCTTTATAATTTCACCGGTTCGAAAGGCGAGATTTCGGACCGCATGGTCGAGCTGGTCAAGGCCCACATCGACGCGATGCGTGCGGTCATCCGGGGGCGTGTGAAAGGAGACGGCGGCGAGATCGGCGCCGAGCTGCGCCGCAGCCTTGACGAGGCAATCGCCAAGTACAAGTCGAAAAACTGATCGGCCTCTTCGGAAATTTCCCGATCGCAATGGCTGGCGGCTCTTCGTCTGCAGCATCAGCCGTCCCTGCCAGCCGACGGCCCCTCATCGCCTTCCAGCCGACGCAGGCGACGGGCGATGATGCGCCCCGGACAACCGGGATCCTCTTCCAGCTCGAAGGCGAGGCGATCTCCTTCCCGCAATCCGGAGATGCGCGCCTGTCGAACGGCCGAGACATGAAAGAACACGTCCTTCGGCCAGTCCGGACTGGCGATGAAACCATAGCCCTTCCGGGCGTTGAACCATTTGACGACTCCGACGGCCATCCGCGCTTCTCCGGACCGATTGCAGCAAGAATGCGACACCTCTGCCGAACGATCTCCTGGTCGCCTCTCTCATTAGGCGCAAAGACCGATCTTTCCGCAAGCGGAGGCAGGTTCGCTCTTGAAAATTAACCGACTGCACGCCCATATCGCCAGAGATCGGTCCGGGCGATCGGGGGCAGGGCGGACCGGCATGGTCTCGGATGCCGAACAGGGAGGGAGATGATCATGACGGAAAGCAGGACACCAACGCATGATGCCGCCGGCAGCTCTGCACAGGAGGCGCGCTATGTCATCTACGGGCTGGATG
>RFIU01000177.1 GCA_003695555.1 Alphaproteobacteria bacterium | reverse complement strand
GATCTCGTCCAGCCTTGGCCAGTTGTACTGGATGTTCTGGCGCGTCGTGAAATGCCCGTAGCCGCGATCGTATCGCCGTGCGATCTCTGCGAGCGCGCGCATCTGGCGGGCGCTGAAGGTGCCATAGGGAATGGCGACCCGCAGCATATAGGCGTGCAGCTGCAGATAGACGCCGTGCATCTGGCGGACCAGCTTGAAAGCCTCATCAGACAGCGTCCCATCAAGGCGCTGGCGGACCGCTTCGCGGAATTCGGCGATCCGCTCGCGCACCAGCCGGTCGTCGTATTCGTCAGGGCGATACATGCTCACCTCCCGTTCCCGCCGGCTCCCAGAGATCGGGGCGTACGCTAGGGCCCAGTGCGCGCAGCCGTTCGCGCAGTCGCAAGGGGCGGATCACGCCGTCGGTCCCGCGCTCGGCCGCGATCGCGGCGACCAGCTCGACCCGTCCGCGCTCCTGATCGCCGAGCGCCAGTGCCAGCAGCGCCTCGCGCTCGTCCGGGGTGGTGGAGAAGGCGGCGCATGCCGGGTCGCGCGACCATTCGTGTGTTGCCGTCAGAAAGACACCGGCGCCGCTTGAAAAGTCATGGCCGGTGACGATCCAGCCGGGCTCGTTTCCCTTCGCGCTCATCTTTGCTCCTCGCCTTGACTTCCGGTTCAGGCGCTTGCACGCACGCGCGCCGTTGCTGGCGATCGTGTCCCGCTCGCCTCGATATCGACCATCGCCTCTCCGGCACATCCGCCGACGAGCAGCAGGGCCGGGCTTTCGACCGCCTCCCCCCTTGTGGTCGCGGCAAGGTGATGGAGCGGTGTGCGGATGCGTCGGGCGTGCGGCAGGCCGATCCGCTCGGCGATCAGTACCGGAGTCGCAGGGTCGAGTCCGGCGGCAAGCAACTGTCGTTCGATCTCTTCGGCCGCGCGCACTCCCATGTAGAAGACGAGCGAGCGGCCGCTGCGTACCAGTCCGTCGAGATCGGCCGTCCGGCCGCCTGCCAGATGCGCGGTGACCAGGCTCACCGTATCGGCCGCCCCGCGTGTGGTCAGCGCGATTCCGGCAGCCGCGGCAGCCGCGCTGGCGGCGGTGATGCCGGGGACGATGCGATGGGCGATCCTGGCTCGCGAGAGCGCACGCACCTCTTCCATGGTGCGGGCGAAGACCGCCGGATCGCCGCCCTTCAGGCGGACGACGAAGCGTCCCTGTCGGGCGTGCGCAATCATCAGCGAGGCGATCGAGGCCTGCCCCCGTCCCTTCGTGCCGCAGCGCTTGGCGACGTTCTGGATCAGCGCCTCGCGCCGGGCGAGCGAAAGGACGTCGCTGCCGACCAGCCCGTCATGAAGGACGACATCGGCGCGTGAAAGCATTCGCGCGCCTTCGAGGGTCAGCAGACCGGCATCGCCCGGCCCGGCACCGACGATCGCGACTTCGCCGTCACCGGCCGTGTGCGGGTGGCCCTCGATCCGATCCAGCAGCCGCGCAAGGCGGCGGCGAATGATCTGCGCTTCCGCCTTCCGGTAACGCCAGTTCCGCCGCCAGCGGGCAAGGCGTGTCACGATAGTTCCGAAATCGGCGGGCAATGCCGCTTCGATCCGTTGGCGAAGCCGGGCGGCAAGCATCGGCGCGCCGCCCCCGGTCGATATCGCGATCTGCAGCGGCGGGCGCAGGACGAGGGCAGGGATGGTCACGTCTGACAGTTCGGGACAATCGACGACATTGATGAGCAGCCCTGATGCCCGCAGATGTTCGGCAAGTGCGGCATCCCGTCCTGCTTCACCACTTGCGAGAATGGCGAGCCGGACGCCTGCAAGATCGTCGGCTTGCGGCTGATGGTCGAGAATGCGTACCTCGTCATCGCGACCGGCGAGCTCATAAAGGGCGGGGATCGCCGCACCGGCCGGCCACCAGACGACGGGAATGGCGGCTTCGCGCAGCAGCCGCAGCTTGGCGAGCGCGGCTCGCCCGCCGCCGACGATCAGCACACCGGCCGAACCGAGTCGCAATGACAGGGCAAGATGCGCCGCGGCTGCCTCAGATTGCCGCTCTCGCCCAACATGCTCGTGCCGTCGATCCATTTCGCAAACCGCCCTGTCCTTTCACCGAAATTACGGGGCAGCATGCCCATCCGGACGGCGCTGAGACAAACGACGATATCTTGTGAGGATGCTTAGAATTTCTTCGTGACGGTGCCGGGCAGGGGGGTGCGTGGAAAGATGAAGAGGAATGTTCCGGAACCGGAACATTCCTCTTCACAAATGGATCAAGCGGTATCCGGGATGGCGGGTACGTCCGCCCCTTGCGGTTGGGGTACGGCTCAGCCGTCTTGCGCGGGTGCGCCGCTCTCGGGTGCGTGGGCCTCCTGTGGTCGCCCCTCGTCGGGAACGGCGGGAGCGTCTGCCGGTCCGTCTGCCGCCTGGTCGCCATCGGCGTCCATCAGCTTCTGCATCATGAAGACGAGAATGAGCGCATCATAGCGGGCGCGCTGCGGCAGATTGGCGGCTCCGGCATGGCCGCCTTCGGTATTCTCGTAATAGAGCACCTCATGGCCCTGATCGATCATCTTCGCCGCCATCTTGCGGGCATGGCCCGGATGCACCCGGTCGTCGCGGGTGGAGGTGATGAAGAAGATCGGCGGATATCGCACGTCGGCGCGGACATTCTGATAGGGTGAATAGGTCTTCAGGAAGTCGCGCTCTTCCGGGATGTCGGGATTACCGTACTCGCCGATCCAGGAGGCACCGGCGAGCAGCTTGTGATAGCGCAGCATGTCGGTCAGCGGCACGCCCGCGGCGACCGCCCCGAAAAGCTTCGGGTAGCGGACCATCGTAGCGGTTACCAGCAGGCCGCCATTGGAGCGGCCATAAATGCCGAGCCGCTTCGGACTCGTTACCTTGCGATGGATCAGATCCCATGCGACGGCCGCGAAATCGGCATAGGCGATCGGGCGCTTTTCCTTCAGCGCCGCCTGATGCCAGCGCGGTCCGAACTCGCCGCCGCCGCGGATATTGGCGACCGCCCAGGCGCCACCGGCCTTCAACCATTCGATCGCCATCGGCGGCAGGTACTGCGGGGTCAGCGAGATCTCGAAGCCGCCATAGCCATAGAGAATGGTCGGCGTATTCGAATCGTATTTCATGTCCTTCGCATGGACGAGGAAATAGGGAACCTTCACCTCGTCCTCGCTTTCCGCGAAGAACTGATCGACGACATAGCGTGAAGCATCGAAGCGGGGCGGCAGCTTCATGATTGCGCGTGGCTCGCCCGCATTCTTGACCAGATAGAGCGTGTCCGGGGCCAGAAAGCTCTCGTAGTTCACCAGGATCGCATCGGTGAACGGATCGCTGGAAGTGACCGATACGGTGCCGTCCTCGGGCAGGCCGAGGCGATCGAGGCGCCATCCGGTGGTGCTCGGCACCGCCTCGATCAGACGGCCCTTCACCTGATCCAGGATCGTGACATAGACGGCACCGCTGCCGATCACGGCATCGGTGACGGTGACCCGTTCGTTGGGGGCTACGATCACGACGGCCTCGGAGAGATCGTCGGCGAGCAGACCGGCGAGCGGTACCGAGACCACCGCGCCGGCGGGCAGCAGGCCGCCCTTGTCGCCGGTCTTCCAGTTCGAGCGCAAGAGGGCGATCACCCGGCCCTTGAAGATGCCCTTGAAATCGACATCATCGGGCAGCGGCAGTCGGTGCAGGCTGCCGTCGGCTTCCAGATGGTGGACCGTCTGATGGAAGAAGTCCGGCGCCTTGATGACGAAGGCTTCGCGCCCTTCTGGCGAATGTTCGACGGCAGGAAAGGCAAAGGCGTCGCTTGCCGGCCCTTCGAAGACGGTGCGGGCATCCTTCAGCGGCGTGCCGCGCTTCCAGGTCCGGACCGTGCGGGGATAGCCGGAGGTGTTCTTCGCCCCACCTTCGAGCGGGCTTGCGATCAGCAGATGATCGGCATCCAGCCAGGCGAACCACTGCTTGGCCTCGTCAAGGCGGAAGCCGTCATCGACAAAGCGTTTCGTCTGCGTATCAAATTCGCGCAGCTCCACCGCGTCGGCCCCACCGCGCGAGAGCGAAACGATGCAGCGCCGATAATCCGGCGGCAGGCAGTTCGCTCCCTTCCAGACCCAGTTTTCGTTCTCGGCCTTCGCCAGCGCGTCAATGTCGAGGAGAATGTTCCAACTCGGCCGCCCGCTCGCATAGGAGGCCAGCGTCGTACGCCGCCAGATACCCCGCGTGTGGCTTTCGTCCTGCCAGAAATTGTCCACGTTTCCGGCGCGCAGACGGCCATAGGGAATGCGGTCGGAAGCGGTATAGATCTTCAGGATGCGCTCATAGGCATCTGGATAACGGGGGTCCTTTTCGAGCTGCGCGAGCGCGCGCTCGTTCTGCTTGCCGACCCATGCCAGCGCCTCTTTGCCGGTCACCTTCTCCAGCCAGCGATAGGGGTCGGCCTCTTCCTGCTTCACCTGCTGCGTTTCCTGGTTCATTGCCGATGGTGTGCCCTCGCCCCCCTGCTTCCCTCCGTCCGGCTGCCCGCAGGCGACAAGTGTTGCGACCAGCCCACCCGCCAGCAGCAGCCGCGCACGTGCGATCCCTGCGATGATGATGTTTGCCGTCATGATGATCCGTCCTCCCTTCCCCGGCGACGAATGCCACCCGGCCCCACACCGCCGACAAGCTGCGGCAATATGCCTGCCCCGGCCGTGCGGGAATTTCCTTGCCCACTCGCGACCTTAGCGCGGCCTCCATGGCCAGGCAAGCCGGCGAGCGTCAAGACAATGCGGTCAGCCGCGGAAATCGTCCTTCATCGCCCGCAGGCGCGCGAAAACGCTGGCGTCATCGGCATCAAAGAGGCCGAGCCGGGCGCGAATCTCCGACGATTCGGGGCGAAGAAAGGGATTGGTGGCGCGCTCCAGCGCAATGGTTGAGGGCAGCGTCGGCAGGTCGCGCTCGCGCAGATCCTCGACCTCACGCATGCGGCGCTGCAGGGCCGGGTTGCCCGGCTCGACATGAAGCGCGAAGCGGCCGTTGGCGAGCGTGTATTCGTGCGCGCAACAAACCCGGGTCGTGCCCGGCAGGTGGCGCAGGCGGTCGAGCGAATGCCACATCATCGCCGGCGTACCCTCGAAGATCCGACCGCAGCCCAGCGAGAACAGGGTGTCGCCGCAGGCGAGCAGATCGTCGTCGGGAAAATGGAAGGCGATGTGGTCCAACGTGTGCCCCGGCACCTCCATCACCCGCACCTGCGCGCCGGCAAAGGCGAATTCGTCGCGTTCGCTGCAGCGGCGGTCGATCAGTCCGCTCTTCTCCGTCTCGCGCGCAGGCCCGACGACCGGCACCCCGAAAAGCGCCTTCAATTCGGCGATGCCGCCGGTATGATCCCAGTGGTGATGGGTGTT
>RFIU01000176.1 GCA_003695555.1 Alphaproteobacteria bacterium | reverse complement strand
GGCCTTTCGGTCACCACCGACGTCAATGACGACATCATCGTCTCCGGCTTCACCAAGGGAGCCGTCGATGCCAGCCATCCCGGCGCCGGCGGACGCGACGTCCTCGTCGCCCGCTTCTCGGCCACCACCGGCGCACGGACGGATACCGCCGTCATCGGCACCGCCGGCGATGAGCGCGGCGCAGCGGTGACCATTGCCTCGGACGGCAACATCCTCGTCGCTTCGCGTGAGGACGGGCGCGCGGTGCTGCGCAAGCTCGACGCCACCAATCTTTCGAACGTGCTGTTCACGCAGGACCTCGGCTCGATCGGACTTGCCGGCGAGATCGCCGGGATCGAGGTGTCGGGAAGCAGCATCTTCCTTGCCGGCACCAGCGACAATGGCGCCTTTACCGGCGGGGCGGCGACCGTCGCCCGGGCCGCGCAGGGGGGACGCGACGGCTTCGTCCTGAAGCTGACCGATCAGGGCACCGGTGTCAGCGCGGACAGCATCAGCTTTATCGGGACCTCCGCCGATGACGAAATCCGCGACATCGAGGTCGGCAATGGCGCCGTCTATGTCGCGGGGGGAAGCCGAGGTGACATCAGCGGCCTCGGCCAGCGCGGGTCGAAGGACGCCTTTCTTGCCCGCCTGGATGCGACGACGCTTGCCCAGCAGGAAGTCGAACGTTTCGGCAAGGGGCTGGAGGAAAACACCGCAGAGGCCGTCGCTCTCGACCTTGACGGGCCGGGCGTTCTCGACAAGCTCGGCCTGCCGCTCGGCTCCGTTGATCGGGTCGAGACCCGTACCATCGAGGTGCAGACCACCGCGCGCGCCGGCGACTTCTTCAAGATATCGATCAACGGCCGTCCGGCGCAGAGCATCACGGTGCAGACGGGAGATACGCTCGACGATCTCGCCGCCCGGATCAACCGCCTCTCCTTCGCCAATGAGATCAAGGCGAGCGTCACTGACGGCAAGCTCAAGATCGAGGCGCTGGGAGGAAACAGCGTCGATCTGATCGCGGGAACGGGCGATCAGGATCTGCTGGCGAAATTCGGCCTCAAGCCTCAGCGTCTGCTCGGCACCGATGCGCTGTTCCAGATCGATACGGGCCCGAAGCGCCCCAGTGATCCGGTGGAAATCGAGGTTGGCGGCGTGTTCGCGCTCAAGCTCGACCAGCCCTTGAGCCTCAAGGACAAGACGGCCGCCAAGTTCACCTTGACCCAGATTCAAGACGCGATCGAAACGACCAAGCGCGCCTTCCGCTCGCTCACCCCCAATCCCTTCGCCAACCAGCGCCCCGGCCTCAATGATCCGCCGCCTGCCGACGTGCTCGCCAAGATCCAGAACTATTCGGTCGCGCTCGCCCGTCTGCAGACGAACAGTCTGGCAGGTCCCCTTTCGCTGTTCGGCTGATCCGGTGCCGCGCCCAATTTTCGCAGGCTGGCCCGACAGCGTGCGCCGGTGGTAGGATCGCTGCATGAAGCGGCGAATCATGATGATAGCGGGATCGACGACAGCGGTGCTGGTGCTGGCGCTTGCCTTGGCCAAGTGGCGCGACGCGCCGTCAGGGCCGGATCGGCACGCGACGGGCGCACCCTTGCGATCCGTCGTCGCTGCCACGGACATGCCGGCCGCTGGTCTGTCGAACGACCTCGAAAAATCCGAAGGCCCGCTCGTGCCGCTTGCCCGCAAGTGCTTCCTGCTGGACGAAATCCGCGGCCATCGGGTGCTGTCGGATCGCCGGATCCTGCTGCAGCTTTCCGACGGCACGACCGCCATCGCGCGGCTCAAGCGCGCCTGTCCGCAGCTTCTCTATCACCGTGACTTCCGTTTCGAGGGCCAGCTCGGCCAGGTCTGTGCCGAGCTTGACCGGGTGCTGACCCGCGCCGGCATGCGCTGTACGATCGCCGGCTTCTATCGCGTGGATTCCGCCCCGGCCGGTGAATAGGTCGCGCGCAGCTCTCGGCGAAGAATCTTGCCGGTGGCATTTCGCGGCAGGGACGGCGCGAAGGTGATCGCATGCGGCGCCTTGTAGCGGGCGATGCGCCGGCGCACGAACTCGATCAGCTCCTGTTCCTCTACGCTCATCCCCGGACGCAGGACCACCACCGCCTGCACCGCCTCGCCCCAGCGTTCGGACGGCACGCCGATCACCGCTGCCTCATTCACCGCCGGATGGGCGAGCAGCGCGTCCTCGACCTCGGCGGGATAGACGTTCTCACCACCCGAGATGATCATGTCGTCCACCCGGTCCTCGACATGGACGAAGCCACGCTCGTCGATGAAACCGGCGTCCCCGGTATGGAACCAGCCGTCCCGGATCACCTCGGCGGTGGCTTCCGGCCGTTTCCAGTAGCCGCGCATCAGGGTGTCGGTCTTCAGCAGGATCTCGCCGATCTCACCGGCCGGCAGATCGCATCCTTCGCGATCGATGACGCGCACCTCGACCCATGGGTAGGCAAGACCGGCCGCGCGCATCGCCGGATTGCGGCCTTCCGGATCATGCTCGCCGGCCGGCAGATAACAGGCCGATCCGCCGATCTCGGTCATCCCGTAGATCTGGATAAAGCGGCAGGGAAAACGCCGCACCGCTTCGCACTGCAGCGAAAGTGCGATCGGCGAGCCGCCATAGTAGATGTAGCGAAGGGAAGAAAGGTCGGCCTCGTCGAATGCCGGGTGCCGGAGCAGGGCATGCAGCATCGCCGGGACCATGATCGCATGGCTGATGCCATAACGCGCGATATCGGCGAAGATCGCCTCGGGTGCGAAGGCACGATGAACGACCAGAGTGGCACCGGCATGCAGGCCGATCAGCGCCCAGACATTGCCGGTCAGATGAAAGACGGGGGCCTGAACGAGCTGCACCTCCTCGCCGTTCCAGACATGCCAGAGCGGGTCGCGCTCGGCGATCATCTCGTCGCGACCGCGCGGCGCGATCACCGCGTGATGGGTGATTTCGGCCCCCTTCGGTCGGCCGGTCGTGCCCGAAGTGTACATCTGATAGATGACGTCATCAGGCGCGACCGGCACGAGCGGATCTCGTGCCGGGAATGCCTCGCTCCAGCGCCTGAAGTCGTTCCAGCCCGGCGTGCCGACCCCGCGCTTCGCCCCCTCGATGGCAAGCAGCAGAGCCGGACGAGATGCCGCCGGCACCTCCTTCAATGCTTCCTGTGCGACATCGATCATCGATGCATCGGCGACCAGCACCCGTGCCTCGCTGTCGGCGAGAATGTAGGCGACCTCGCCGGCGGCAAGCCGCCAGTTGATGCCGACCAGCACGCCGCCGGCCTTGGCGACCCCCATCAGCAGGGCGAAATAATGCGCCGTATTCTGGCCGAAATGGGCGACCCGCACCCCGCGCTTGACGCCGGCCGCGATCAGGCCCTGCGCGATCCGGTCGGCCCATTCGTCGAGCGCGCGGTAGGAAAAGCGTCGCTCTTCGAAGATCAGGGCCGTCTTGTCGGGATGCGCGCGGGCATGGACGCGGGGAATATCCGCGATGGTGGCGATGCTCTGCCCAACGGACGGCTGGATGTGGTCCACTTCTCTCTCCCGGGATTCCGACCGACGATCCATGATCGAGCGGCCCTTGGCGAATTCGTCGCCCATGGTGGCCATCCTGGTCAACGCGAACAATCGCCAATTCCGGGAAGGGGCATGCTCCCGGCGCCATCGCCTGCCGGCCCAGCACCCGCTCGACCGCATTGCGCGCGACGCCCCGCTTCGCTATGCGCTCGTAAGGCCCGGCGCCGTCAGGGGGAAAGGCGCAGCAGTCCGGCCATATGAGGAACTTGTCCATGAACCTCTATCGGGCAATCCGCCCCTTCCTTTTCCAGCTTCCCGGCGAGACCGCCCATCGCCTGACGTTGACGGCGCTCGGTGCCCTGCCGCCCGGCAACCGGCCGACGATCGACCGGCGACTCGCCGTCAACCGTTTCGGCCTGCACTTCGCCAGTCCGATCGGACTTGCGGCCGGTTTCGACAAGGATGGCATCGCCGCCGACCGGCTGTTCCGTTTCGGTTTCGGCTTCGTCGAACTCGGCACCACGACACCGCGTGCGCAAGCCGGCAATCCGCCCCCGCGCCTGTTCCGGCTGGTTGAGGATCGTGCGCTTATCAATCGGCTCGGCTTCAACAATCAGGGACACGCGGTGATGGCACGCAATCTGGAAGCGATGCGTCATCGTCTGGCCCACCGCCGGGCGGGTCCGATCGGAGTCAATATCGGCGCCAACAAGGACAGCGCCGATCGGATCGCCGACTATCTCGCCGGGCTTGAACGATTTGCCGGGCCGGCCGACTATCTGACCGTCAATGTTTCGTCGCCCAATACGCCCGGGCTGCGCGACCTGCAGCTCGGCGAGGCATTGGACCGACTGCTCACCTCGCTCAGCAAGGCGCGCGAGAAGCTGTCGCCGGCCGTCCCGCTGCTGCTCAAGATCGCTCCTGATCTTGATGACCGGGCACTTGCCGAAATCGCCACCCTCGCCATGCGTCACGACATCGACGGGGTGATCATCTCGAACACCACCGTCAGCCGGCCGCCGGGCCTGCGCTCCGCCAAGGCGCGCGAAGCGGGCGGGCTGTCGGGCGCACCACTGATGCCGCTGGCGACCGATCGGCTGGCATGTTTCTATCGCCTGAGCGAGGGGCGCATCCCGCTGATTGGTGTCGGTGGCGTGATGGACGCCGAGGATGCCTGGGCGAAGATCCGCGCGGGGGCTTCGCTGATCCAGCTCTATTCCGGGCTCGTCTATGAGGGGCCGGGCCTTGTGCGTCGGATTCTGGACGGCATGCTGCGTCTGATGGAGCGTGACGGATTCGCCCATCTCGATGAGGCGGTCGGTGCCGACCATCGAAAGGATTGAATGAGCGTCGCGCCGCCTCAGGCGCGCGGGTGCGCCTTTTCATAGACGGCCATCAGACGCGCCTCATCCACTTCGGTATAGATCTGGGTGGACGACAGCGCAGCATGCCCGAGCAGCTCCTGAATGCTGCGCAGATCCGCTCCATTGTTCAGCAGATGGGTGGCGAAGGAATGTCGCAAGGCGTGCGGGGTAGCGCTTTCCGGCAGGCCGAGGCGGCGGCGCAGGGACGCCATCGTCCGCTGTACCACCGCCGCCGACAGCCGGCCACCACGCTGACCGCGGAAAAGTGGTGTCCCGGCAGGAAGAGCGAAAGGCGCCAGCTCGGCATAGGTCGCCAGCAGCGCGCGCACCCGAGGCAGGATCGGCACCATCCGTTCGCGCCCGCCCTTGCCCCGCACCAGCAGGTGGTTCCCTTCGGCCAGCACGGCCGCATCGAGCGAAAGCGCCTCGCCGATCCGTAGCCCGGCACCATAGAGCAGAGCAAACAGCGCCGCATCGCGCGCCGCCACCCAATGTTCGTTCTTCCCGTCGGTGCGAAGGTATGCCACCGCCTCGATCAGTTTCAGTGCGTCCGTCGCGGCAAGGGGGCGCGGGATCCGGCGCGGCACTTTCGGTGTGCGCAGGGCTTCCAAGGCATCATTGCCGAGGCCATGGCGACGCCGCAGAAATCGAAAGAAGCTGCGGACCGACGCCAGATTGCGGGCGAGCGTGCGGTTCGAGACGCCCGCGCCGGCGCGCCACGCCAGCCAGGCGCGGAAATCCGCGACCGTCAGTCCGGCAAGACTGTCGCAGCTGACCGAATGGCCGAGATGGCCGCCGAGAAATGCGAGAAATCCCGCCACATCGCGCCGATAGGCATCGAGGGTCCTGGG
>RFIU01000175.1 GCA_003695555.1 Alphaproteobacteria bacterium | reverse complement strand
GCGCACCACCGCCGCGCCATCGCCCGCCGGGCTATGCGACGCTGGCGCGCATCGTCGTCGGCCAGCAGGTCTCGGCGCGGGCAGCCGCGACCATCTGGGGGCGGTTGGAAGCGGCCCTCGCCGGTGATGTTACGGCCACCGCCATTCTTGCATCAGACGACGAGCGGCTGCGCGCGGCCGGCCTGTCGGGGCGCAAGCTCGACTATCTGAAGGGGCTCGCCGAGGCGGTGATGGCCGGCGCCTTCGATCCCGATGGCTTGAAAAGGCTGGGAGACGAGGAGGCGATCGCCGAAATCGTCCGGCTGCGCGGCTTCGGCCGCTGGTCGGCGAAGATGTATCTGATCTTCGCGCTGCGCCGGGGCGACGTCTGGCCGGTGGAGGATCTCGGCGTGCGAGAGGGCTTTGCGCGCATCAAGCGGCTGGCCGAGCGCCCCGCCCCGGCCGAGCTCGCCGAGCTCGGCGAACCCTACGCACCCCATCGTTCGGCGCTGGCGCTGCTCTGCTGGCACGTGCTGCACAATGCGCCGGCCTGACGCGGCCGTCTGAGGCTCACAAGTCGATCAGTCCGTGGCAGGCGAGGATGAAGGCGTATTCCTCGGCAACCTCCTCAAGATGCGCATAGCGGCCCGAGCGCCCCGCATGTCCCGCGCCCATCTCGGTCTTCAGGATCACCGGCCCCGGGTCGCTGCGCCGTTCGCGCAGGCGGGCGACCCATTTGGCCGGTTCCCAATAGGTCACCCGCGGGTCATTGAGCCCGGCGGTGACCATCATCGGCGGATAGTCCTGGGCCATGACGTTCTCATAGGGGCTGTAGGAGCGGATGTAGCGATAGGCATCCTTCGAGCGGAGCGGGTCGCCCCATTCCGGCCATTCGATGGGGGTGAGCGGCAGACTTTCGTCGAGCATGGTGTTGAGAACATCGACGAAGGGCACATGGGCGACGACACCGGCCCAGAGGTCCGGGCGCCAATTGGCGGCGACCCCCATCAGCGTGCCGCCAGCCGAGCCGCCCGAGATGCTGATCGCGCCGGCCCGCGTCTCGCCCCGCTCGATCAGGCCGAGGGCGGCATGGATGAAGTCGTGGAAGGTGTTGCGGCGCAGGAAGCGGCGACCCTCTTCATACCATTCGCGGCCCATCTCGTCGCCGCCGCGAACATGGGCGATGGCGAAGGCGACGCCGCGATCGAGCAGGCTCATTCGGTTGGCCGAGAAGGTCGGCGTCATCCCCATGCCATAGGCGCCGTATCCATAAAGATGCAGCGGCCCCGGCCGTCGCTCTTGCCCGCCGCCCGTCCGCCGGCGCACCAGCGAGACGGGAATGCGGATGCCGTCATGGCCGCGGATCATCAGGCGCTCGGTCTCATATTCCTCGGCCCGGAAACCCGGCACATGCTGGACCTTTCGCAGCTGCCGTCCGCCGGCGGCAAGATCGACATCGATCACGCTCGGCGGAGTGGCGAGCGATTCGAAGGCGATGCGGACATGGTCCTGATCGGCCTCGCGATTGGGGCCGAAGGAAATGTGACCGATTTCCTCTTCTAGCTCGACCGGCCGGATGCCGCCGTCCGGGTCGCACAGCAGCAGTCGCTCGACGCCCGCATCGCGCACCAGCACCGCAATCGCCCGCTCGAAGGGAACGAAGCCGATGACATAGCGCCCGTCACCGCCGGTCAGCAGAGGACGCCAATGGCGCTCTTCGGGGGTGTCCTCGCCGGTTTCGAGAAGGTCGAAGTCGGGATGGCGCGCGTTCGAGCGGAGCAGGAAACGCCCGCCCAGATGATCGACCTCGTATTCATGCCCCTCGCGCCGCGGGGCGAACAGGCGCGGCGGCAGGGCCAGGTCGTCGCTGGGGTAGGCACGGACTTCCGAGGTATCGTGCGAGGCGCTCGAGACCAGCACGAAGCGCCGCGACTGTGAAAGCGCCAGATGGACGAAGTAACCCGGATCGTCCTCGACATGAAGGGGTTCGTCATCGGCCGGATCGGCGCCGGGGCGATGCACCATCACCCGGTCGGGGCGCCATTCGGCATTGAGCCGGCGATAAAGCAGCGTGCGCCCGTTAGCACCCGCCCAGACGGGCGTGCCGATGGTGTCGGGAATCGGCCCGTCCACCGTTTCGCCGGTTTCGAGATCCCGCACCTCGAGCATGAAGCGTTCGGACCCGTCGCGGTCGGTCGCGAAGGCCAGGAGGCGCCCGCAGGGGCTGACCGCCCAGCCGGCAAGCCGGAAGGCTTTCGCATCGGCGGCCAATGTCGGCTCATCGAGGATGAGACGCCATTCCTGCGGCGCCGAGACGGGCGCACGGTACCAGCGACGGTGCTCGCAGCCCTTCTCGAAGCGCCAGCGATAGAGCCAGTCGCCTTCGCGCCACGGGACGCCTTCGTCCTCGTCAAGAATGCGCGAACGCATCTCCGCCTCAAGCGAGCGGATCGTCGCGCGCATCGGCGCCATCGCCGCCGCGAACCAGGCGTTTTCGGCCTCGAGATGGGCGAGGATCGCAGGGTCCGTCACCTTCGGATAACCGGGGTCGCGCAGCCAGGCGTAATCGTCGATCTCGCACAGGCCGTGGTGGCATCTTTCGACCGGTCGTCGCGGCGCGCGTGGCGCCGGCAGCTCGCGCAGATGGGCGAAAGGGTCGCGCATCGATCAGCTCCTCGTTTCCTCGGGTGCAGCCGCGAAGTGTTTTCCGGGTCCGCTCGCTCCCCTTAGCCGCTGTCCGGCGAGGCGGACAAGGTCCAACGGGCTTGCGCGCACGCACGGTCGGTGCCATGGATGCCGGAAACCGCAGACAAGAAGGAGAAGACCGCCATGGGGGATGCCGCCAAGCGCCTGGAAGCGCTGCGCGAGGTGCTGCGCGCGCGCGATCTGTCGGGTTTCATCGTCTCGCTCGTCGATGAGCATGGCAGCGAATACGTGCCGGCCTATGCGCGCCGGCTCGAGTGGCTGACCGGTTTTACCGGCTCGGCCGGCAGTGCCGTGGTGCTGTTGGAAGAGGCGGCGATCTTCGTTGACGGGCGCTATACGCTGCAGGCCGCCGAGGAGGTGAGCGCACGCCTTTACGAGCATCGCGGGGTGCCGGTGGACGATCCGATCGACTGGATCGCCGGCCATGCGGGTGCCGGCGCGCGGATCGGCTTCGATCCGCGTCTGCACGCCCATGCCTGGGTGGAAGCCGCCTGCCGCCGGCTGGCCCCGCACGGCATCGCGCTGGTGGCAAGCGAACCCAATCCGATCGACGTGCTGTGGGAGGACCAGCCCGGCCGACCGGCCGGTCCGGCACGTCCCCATCCGCTAGAATTCGCCGGCGTCGAGAGTGCCGAGAAGCGCGCGGAGATCGCCGAGGATCTGAAGCACAGGGGCGCGCGCGGTGCGATCGTCGCCGCCCTCGATTCGATCGCCTGGCTGTTCAATATCCGCGGCGAGGACGTCGTCCATACGCCGGTGGTACTGGCCTATGCGCTGCTGCGCGCCGATGCGAGCGCCGATCTCTTCCTGTCTCCCGACAAGCGCGGCGAGGGACTGGAAGAGCATCTCGGCGCGGATGTCCGGCTGCACGATTATGACGACTTTTACGACTTCCTCGCCCGCCTCTCGCCCCACGAAGGGCCGCTGCTTGCCGATCCGGCAAGCCATAATGAGGCGATCTTCGCCGCGCTCGAGAAAGCGGGCGTGACGGTGGTCGAGGGTGAAGATCCCTGCATCATTCGCAAGGCGCGCAAGAATCCGGTCGAGATCGCCGGCGCCGTCTCGGCCCATGAGCGCGACGGCGTCGCGGTGGTCGAATTCCTCTGCTGGCTGGACGAGGCCCTGAAGGCGGGCGAGGAGATCGACGAACTGACGGCGGCCGCCCGGATCGAGGAGTTTCGCCGGCGCCAGGACCGCTTCGTCGATCTTTCCTTCGACACCATCGCCGGCGCCGGTCCGAACGGCGCGATCGTCCATTATCGGGTGAGCGAGAAGACCAATCGGCGGCTGGAGCCGGGTCAGCTCTTCCTGATCGATTCGGGCGGACAGTATCTCGACGGCACCACCGACATCACCCGCACGGTGCCGGTCGGCCGCGTCGGCGAGGAGGAGCGCGAACGCTTCACCCTTGTCCTTCAGGGCCACATCGACCTGTCGATGACGCGTTTCGCGAAGGGCACCTCGGGCATCAATCTCGATGCCGTCGCGCGCCGCCCCTTGTGGCGCGCCGGGCTTGACTACGATCACGGCACCGGCCACGGAGTCGGTTCCTATCTTTCGGTTCACGAAGGACCGCAGCGCATCGCCAAGGCCTCGAGTACGGTCCCGCTGGAGCCGGGGATGATCCTTTCCGACGAGCCCGGCTACTACAAGGCCGGCCACTACGGCATCCGGATCGAGAACCTGGTGCTGGTCGAAGAGGACGAAACCGGCGACGACGGGCGCCACTTCTACCGTTTCCGGCCCTTGACCCTGGCGCCGATCGATCGTCGTCTGATCGTCAAGGACATGCTCGATGCGCCACAGCGCCGCTGGCTCGACCGTTATCACGCGCGGGTCTTCGAGACGCTCGCCCCGCATCTGACGGAAGAGGCGCGGCGCTGGCTCGAGCACATGACCGCACCACTCGGCTGAAGCCGCTCCGCCGGGATCGGCAAGGGAAGGAATGCGCGATGGACCAGAAATACGAGATGCTTGCGGTCACGATCGCCGACGGCATCGCCCATGTCGAGCTCGACAATCCGACCCGCGCCAATGCCCTTTCCGCCGCCTTCTGGGACGACCTGCCGCGGCTCGCCGACGCGCTCGATGCCGATTCGCGCGTGCGGGCGGTGGTGATCTCGGGCAGGGGCCGGCATTTCACCGCCGGTATCGATCTCAACATGTTCGCCGCCTTCGCCCCTGATCCGGCCGCCGATCCGGCCCGCGTGCGCGAGAAGCTGTTCCGCCGCATCCGCGCCATGCAGGAGACCTTCTCGTCCCTTGAGCGCTGCCGCAAGCCCTGGATCGCGGCGGTGCACGGGGCGTGTCTCGGCGCCGGCGTCGATCTGGTGACCGCCTGCGATCTGCGGTTCGCGGCGCGTGATGCCGAATTCGCGATTCAGGAGATCAATATCGGCATGGTCGCCGATGTCGGTACCCTGCAGCGCGCGCCACGCCTGCTGCCCGAGGGGATCGTGCGCGAGCTCGCCTATACCGGCCGGCGGATGGCCGCCGAAGAGGCGGCGCGATACGGTTTCGTCAACGGCCTTGCGGACGATCGTGAAGGCGCGATGGCCGCGGCCATGGAGGCGGCGCGGACGATCGCCGCCAAGAGTCCGCTGGCGATTGCCGGCACCAAGGAGGTGCTCAATCACGCCCGCGACCACACGATCGAGGACGGCCTGCGCCATGTCGCCGCCTGGAATGCTGGCATGCTGATCGGCAGCGACCTGATGAAGGGTGCCGCCGCCGCGCTCTCGAAGCAGACACCGGATTACGACGACCTGATGGAGTGAGTCTGTCGCGACGATGCCGGATCGCATGACATGAAAATCTAACAGCGGAAGGGAGAAAACGTATCATGACACGTCCCGACAAGGCGAAGGTCTGGGTGATCGCGAAACGCCCGGGCGGCGAACCGGTGAGCGAGGAACATTTCCGCCTCGAGGAGCGCGAGCTGCCGCCGCTCGAAGACGGGCAGGTGCTGCTGAAAACCCTCTGGCTCGGCTTCGATCCGGCACAGCGGTCCTGGATGGACAATCTCGCCGACTATGTCGCGCCGACCGAAGTCGGTGGCGTGATGCCCGGCAATGCGGTGGCCGAAGTGGTGGAAAGCCGCCATCCCGACTTCTCGCCGGGTGATCTGGTGACCGGGCTCATCGGCTGGCAGGACTGGCTGGTCCATGATGGCCGGGGCCTTTCCAAGGTTCCGGCCGGCGTGCCACCGACCGCGGTGCTGGGCGTGCTCGGCATTACCGGGCTGACGGCCTATTTCGGCCTGATGCGGATCGGCCGGCCCGAGGCCGGCGACACGCTCGTCGTCTCCGGCGCGGCCGGCT
>RFIU01000174.1 GCA_003695555.1 Alphaproteobacteria bacterium | reverse complement strand
TCGGTCAGGTCGTCGGCGGGCACATAGATCGCCTGCACCGAGGTGATCGAGCCCCGGGTCGTCGAGGTGATGCGCTCCTGCAGCGCGCCCATCTCGGTGGCGAGCGTCGGCTGATAGCCGACCGCGGAGGGAATGCGGCCCAGAAGCGCCGACACCTCGGATCCCGCCTGGGTGAAGCGGAAGATGTTGTCGATGAAGAAGAGCACGTCCTTGCCTTCCTCGTCGCGGAAGTATTCGGCCAGCGTCAGCCCGGTCAGCGCGACGCGCGCACGCGCGCCCGGCGGCTCGTTCATCTGGCCATAGACCAGCGCCGCCTTCGATTCACCGTCCGGCTGGATGACGCCGGATTCCATCATCTCGTGATAGAGGTCGTTGCCCTCACGGGTGCGTTCACCGACACCGGCAAAGACCGAATAGCCGCCGTGGCCCTTGGCGATATTGTTGATCAGCTCCATGATCAGCACGGTCTTGCCGACGCCCGCACCGCCGAACAGGCCGATCTTGCCGCCCTTGGCATAGGGCGCGAGAAGATCGACGACCTTGATGCCGGTGACGAGAATTTCCTGTTCCGTGGACTGATCGACGAAGGCCGGCGCCTCGCGATGAATGGGCAGCGCCATCTTCGACGTGACGGGCCCGCGCTCGTCCACCGGCTCGCCGATGACATTGAGGATGCGTCCCAGCGTCTCGGGACCGACGGGTACCCGGATCGGACCGCCGGTATCGCGCACTTCCTGGCCGCGCACGAGGCCGTCGGTGGTATCCATGGCGATGGTCCGAACGACATGCTCGCCAAGGTGCTGGGCAACCTCCAGCACCAGGCGGTTGCCCTGATTTTCGACCTCGAGGGCGTTCAGAATCTCGGGCAGGGCGCCTTCGAACTGGACGTCCACGACGGGGCCGATGACCGAAATGATGCGGCCGATGTTGGCTTCAGCGTTCGCCATCGCTTGTCTCTCCTTGATACGGTCGGATCCGTTTCTCGCGCTCGGGCGGCGGGGGCCTCCTCAGATCGCCTCCGCCCCCGAAATGATTTCGATCAGTTCCTTGGTGATCACCGCCTGGCGGGTACGGTTGTACTGCAGGGTCAGCTTGTCGATCAGTTCGCCGGCATTGCGGGTCGCCGAATCCATCGCCGTCATCCGCGCGCCCTGCTCGGATGCGGCATTTTCGAGCAGCGCCCGGAACACCTGGACGGAAAGATTGCGGGGCAGCAGTTCGGCGAGAATCGCTTCTTCCTCGGGCTCGAACTCCCATGCCGTCTCGCCGCCCGCCTCGGCGGTGTCCTTATCCTCGATCGGCACCGGAATCAGCTGTCGGGCGGTCGGGATCTGGGTCAGCGCGGACTTGAAGCGGGCATAGAAGATCGTCGCGACATCGAATTCCTGCTCTTCATAGAGATGACGGATGCGGGCAGCGACCTCGTCGGCATCGCGATAGCCGAGCCGGCGCACATGGCCGAGATCGATCACCTCGAACACCCGCTCGCCATAGAGACGACGCAGGACCGCCGCACCCTTCTTGCCGACGCAAAGAATCCGCACGTCGCGACCTTCGGCCAGCAGCCTGTCGGCATGCCGGCGCGCGGCCCGCACGATATTGGTGTTGAAGCCGCCGCACAGCCCCCGTTCGGAAGTGGCGACGACCAGCAGGTGACGGTCGCTGCGCCCCGTTCCGACGAGCAGCTTCGGGGCATTCTCGTCCGCCACCACCGCCGAAGCCAGCGCGCGCATGATCTCCTCCATGCGCTCGGCATAGGGGCGCGCGGCCTCCGCCGCCTCCTGGGCGCGGCGCAGCTTCGAGGCGGCGACCATCTTCATCGCCTTGGTAATCTTCTGCGTCGACTTGACGCTGGCGATGCGCGCTCTCAGGTCCTTGAGACTTGCCATGCTCTCGCTCTACGTCCCTTCGGATACGGCGGCGGCGCAATCCGCTCCGGCCGCGCGCCGCGCTCCCGGTTGCACCCCTAGTCCAGGCTGGCGGCGAAATTCTTCGTGAAGGCTTCGAGAATTTCCCGCAGCTTCGCATCCGTTTCGTCCGAAATCTTGCCTTCGCTGCGGATCGTGTCGAGGAGGTCCTGATGATGGGCGCGCATGTGGGCAAGGAATTCGGACTCGAAGCGGGTCACCGCATCGACCGGTACCGAATCGAGGAACCCTTTCGTGCCGGCGAAGATCGCCACCACCTGCTCTTCCACCGGCATCGGCGAATACTGCGGCTGCTTCAAGAGCTCGGTCAGCCGCTGACCGCGGGCGAGAAGCTGCTGGGTCGCCTTGTCGAGATCGGACCCGAACTGGGCGAAGGCCTCCATCTCGCGATACTGGGCGAGTTCCAGCTTCATCGAGCCGGCGACCTGCTTCATCGCCTTGATCTGGGCCGCCGAACCGACACGGCTGACCGACAGGCCGACATTGATGGCCGGGCGGATGCCGCGATAGAAGAGGTCGGTTTCGAGAAAGATCTGGCCGTCGGTGATCGAGATCACATTGGTCGGAATATAGGCCGAGACGTCGCCCGCCTGGGTCTCGACGATCGGCAGCGCGGTCAGCGAGCCGGCGCCGTATTCGTCGTTCATCTTCGCCGCCCGCTCGAGCAGCCGGCTGTGCAGATAGAAGACGTCGCCCGGATAGGCCTCGCGTCCCGGCGGACGACGCAGCAGCAGCGACATCTGGCGGTAGGCGACCGCCTGCTTCGAGAGATCGTC
>RFIU01000173.1 GCA_003695555.1 Alphaproteobacteria bacterium | reverse complement strand
GGGTGCGGCCGGGCAGAATCGCGACCGTGCCGCGCGGAACCCGGCCCGCAGCCGGCGGCGCCCGGAAGAGGCGCAGTCTCGTGCCATCATCGCCGGTGAGCGTATCAGCTGTCAGACCGGCCGGCATCGGTCCGGGCGGTCCGGGCGGTCCGGGCGGTCCGGGCGGTCCGTGATGCGGGTTTGCCGCCTCATCGGCCATGGTGAGCCTCTTTGTCACCCCCATTGTTCCGATCTTCCGCCCCCATCGAATGTGACTGTGGCACAAAAACGGAAATTCCGAAAGAATAAAATTTTATGTTTATTTTATTATAGTAATAATTCCAGTTTTTCCTATCGATTAACTTGAGTTCAATACTTGTCCTGTACGAATCGGAAGCATCGGTAACGTCAAATCGCGGGAGACAAGACATGTTCAAGATCATTCGCAAGCTGCGCAAGGACGATCGCGGGGCCACGGCGATCGAATACGGCCTGATCGCAGCCCTCGTCGCAGTCGCAGCGATCGGCGCCCTGACGGCGCTCGGCGGCAGCCTCCAGAACATCTTCACCACCGCCCAGACCCAGCTCGATACCGCCAATACGGCGGCGAACACGGGCGCCGGCGGCTGAGGCATCGGCCCGGCGGCGGACGGCGCGCCGACGGATTACGGACCGTCGCCGCACCTTCCGCCGGCGCTTCTTCTGATCGCGTATCTCGCGCGACGGCATCCCTGTCACCCGCTCTTCGGACCGGGGGCGGGGATGTCGCTTTCATCCTCGGTGCCATCGGGATCAATGGCCGGTGATGCTGTCGCGCCGATAGCCGTGAGCGGCCCCCCAGCGGTCGGTCATCTCGGAGCGGATCTTCCACAGTTCGGGGAAGAAGCGGGTCTTCACCCCGTCCTTCAGCAGGTCCACCGAACGGCCCTTGAGCGATTTCGCCTCCATCCCGATCGAGCGGTGGATGAGCTGGATGTGGTGGAAGCGGAACTTCTGGAACAGCTCGTCGAATTCGGCGAGCGCTTCGGCCACCACATAGGCATCATCATGGGCATAGCCCTGGTCATAGACGTCGGCGATGCTGCGTCCCTCGTGCTCCAGATAGGCCTTGCGATAGGTTTCCCACAGCAGTTTCGGCATCTTCAGCAGGGTTCGAAAACCCGGCGATTCCTGCCCCGAGCCATTGCCGAGCTGAAGGCGGATCTCCTGATACTCCTTGGGCGACATGGTCTCTAGCAGTCGCAGCTGCTCGGTCATCAGTTCGAGGATCATGTGGACGCGCCGAAACAGCGTGACCACCCGGTGGGCGTTGCGTCCAGCCATGTATTCGTCGATGTCGAGCAGCGTCCAGGCGGCGAGCTTCATCCACAGTTCCTCGACCTGATGGACGATCTGGAACTGCAGCTCGTCATGATTGCAGAATTCGTCGAACGGCTTCTGGGCCGAGAGGATCTGCGGCGTGTTGAGATAGACCTCATAGTCGAGGGTACCGTCGCCGGACATCAGCTTGTAGAAATATTCACGATCCATGGTGGCAATTCCCTGTTCCTGGTGCGGCGTGCAGCGTCGGGTGGGCGGTGGTGCCAACCCCGCGCAGCGCGGCTGCTTCATGGTCGCAATACTAGTCGCGAGGCACCCGGCATACCAGCTGCGAATCGTGACTGTTCATTGAATATGCAATAATTTCGACGGATCACCACGGAACACACGGGACGCGGGCGGGCTCACACCCCATCGCTATCCTTGCGAGCAAGCCCGATCAGGCGCCGGAGCAGCCGTTCGCTGCGCGCCAGTTGATCGAGGGCGACGAACTCGTCCGGCTGATGCGCCTGTTCGATTTCGCCGGGGCCGCAGACGATTGCCGGCACACCGGCGACATGCTGAAAGAGGCCGGCTTCGGTGGTAAAGGCGACTGCCTCCGTCCGATTGGCACCGAGCAGCTTCATGATCAGCCGTTCGGCTTGCGCGTTCGGACCGGCGTCCAGCGCCGGCGCGGCGGCCACCTCCTCGAAGCGGATCTCCGCCTTCTCGGCGTTCAGGCCCGGCAGGCGGGGAAGCTCCTGCTCGGCAAAGCGGCGCAGCGCCTTCAGCGGTGCATCAGGATCGCTGCCCGGCAAGGGGCGGAACTCCCACTCGAAGACGGCGTGTTCGGCGATGATATTGACCGCACTGCCGCCCTCGATCCGCCCGACATTGATCGTCGTGTGCGGCGGGTCGAAGCGCGCATCGTTCTCGCGAGATGCGATCCGCGCCGCCTCTTCGGCAAGGAAGGCGATCATCCGCGCCGCAATCGCGATCGCATTGATGCCGCGCGCCGGCGCGCTCGAATGGCCGGGTCGACCGCGAACCAACGTGCGAATCACCCGGATTCCCTTGTGGGCATCGACCACCCGCATGCCGGTCGGCTCACCGACGAGGGCGAAGCGCGGCTTCGTCTCGAGCGCGGCGAGATGGCGCACCAGGGATCTCACGCCCGCACAGCCGACCTCCTCGTCATAAGAGAAGGCAAGATGGATCGGCATCGTAAGAGGCCGGGCCGCCATCTCTGGTGCGAGCCCGAGCAGCAGACCGAGAAATCCCTTCATGTCGGCCGTACCGCGGCCATGCAGGCGGTCGTCCACCCACCAGGGATCGAAAGGATCGTGCGACCATGCCTGGCCTTCGACCGGCACGACATCGGTATGGCCGGAGAGCATCACGCCGGCGCGTTCGGGGGGGCCGATGCTGGCCAGCAGATTGGCCTTGTCGCCCGCCTCATTCTGAAAGCGCCGACAGGAAAAGCCGAGACCGGTCAGATGTGCTTCCACCGCCGCGATCAGATCGAGATTGCTCTCGCTCGAAACGGTGGGAAAACGGACCAGCCGCTCGATCCAGTCGAGAGAAGCGGGTGCCACGCCCGGCGGCCGTCCGTGGCCTTCGTGCAACCTCTCGCCACCTTCAGATAGGCATTTGCGCTCGTGCTCGTGCTCGTACATGATCGCCTCGATGCGTGGCGACGGCCCTGGAGCGAACCGCTCGATCGCCGATCATAGACCTTTCCCGGCATTTGTCGATCACCAGGCATGCGCCTGCAGCCTGCAGGAGGCGTTCGAAGGTCGCGGCGGCCAGGGATGTGTGGCTAGATCGTGGCGACCTCTTTCAAGAACTGGGCGATTTCCTGCGAAAGGCCGCCATGTCGCTCGCCAGCCTCGCGCACGGCGACAACGATCCGTTCGCTCGCTTCGCGCATCTCGCGGCTGTCCTCGTGAAGCGTCTCGAGCCGTTCGACCGCAGCGGAAAGGTCGGCGGCTGCTCTGTCCATCTGTCGGGCGATGTCCGCCGTGGTGGCGCTGCGCCCCGACAGTTTTTCAGCGGTGCGCTGCGAACGTGTGCGAAGATCACCGATGGTGCGGCCGATCTCGTGAACCACGCTCGCCGCATCATCGCTGGTCTGGCGCAGCTTGCGCACATGTTCCTCAATCTCGCCGGTCGCCTTGGCTGTCTGCCCGGCCAGCGCCTTGACCTCGCTGGCCACCACCGCGAAGCCGCGACCCGCCTCGCCGGCGCGCGCCGCCTCGATGGTGGCGTTGAGCGCCAGCAGATTGGTCTTCTCGGCGATCTCATTGATGAGTCCGGTAATCGCACCGATTCTCGCCGCAACGCCGACGAAGCGTTCGACCGCGCCGACCGCCTCGTCAACCCGGCCATGTGCCTCGGCGACCGCCCGATCGGCCTCACCCTGTTCATCGGCGAGCTTCTTCAGTTCCTCGGCGAGCGTGCGGGCCGTCGCGGTCGCCTCGCCGACCTCCGCGACCGCGCGGTGCGACAGATCCCGGCTGTCATCCGCGTGAGAAGTGGTCTTTGCGGCAAGTTCATCGAGGTGCATCGCGCAAGCATCGAGGCCGGTCATCGCCTCTCCGACCGCCTCCTCTATTCCTTCGACCGCCTCGCGGAAGCGACCGATCACCTGCTGCATCCTGCGGGCGCGTTCTTCGCGGCGGCGGTGGCGATCATCTTCCTCCTGCTTGCGCTCTTCGGCGAGCTGGCGTTGTTCGACGATCCGCTCACGCTCGAGCCGCAACTGCTCTTCCTGAGCGCGGCGATGCTGTTCTTCCAGCCGGAAGCGTTCGAGCGCGGCTTCTTTCAGACGGTGCAGCGAACGGGCGATGTCGCCCAGTTCGTCTGCGCGTTCCTGTTCGGGGATGGGGAAGGATAGGTCATTGTCGGCCAGCCTGACGACCGTCTCGTCGATGCGCCGCAGCGGCCGACCGATCGCGATCACCGCCGTCCACAGACAAAAGCCGGTGACCGTCAGGCCGAAGACCCAGATCAGTCCCTCGAAAGTGATGACGATCTGACTGTTCATGCGATCGACCGGCTGATCCAGTGCCTCGCGCGCCGTCGCAAGCTCCGCCATCGCCGCGTCGAGCTTCGGGACCAGACCGGGAAAGTCGGTCCAGGCACGGGGGCTTCGCAGCAGACGGCTCATGCGCGTCGCCGCCATTTCGCCGGCCACACAGTCGCGATGGATGCGATCCTTGTCGGGAAAGACGCCGATGATCCCGAACGCGCCGTCAAGAAGATCGGCGCAGTCGGCAACCGCCTGACGGGCGGCATCCACCTGCTCGGCAAGATGGCGAAGATCTCCAGCGCGCGCCCCGTCCTTCTTGAGCGCCTCATAATCGGCAGCGAGCTGCGACTGATCCCGGAAGAATTCATAGTTCAGGCGGTGCAGAATTCCGCCGTTCTTGATCTGCTGGACCGCGAAGAAGGCCAGCAATGTGAAAAGAACGGCCGCCCCCCCGATCGCGGCCAGGCGCATACGCACCGACAGACGAATCCGCATCGGATCCTCATCCCCTATTGACTCGCATTTCCGCCCCCTTCCACAACCCCGGCGAATTTGAGGTGTAGGTTATTAAAATACTGTAAATTCAGCTCTTCTGCTCGCGTAGCGCGTGTTTTGCCCGACAATGGCGCCCGCACATGTGCGGAGCGTGCCG
>RFIU01000172.1 GCA_003695555.1 Alphaproteobacteria bacterium | reverse complement strand
GTCTATGAGCTGTGTGATCGGAATGTTTCGGAAACCGCGCGGCGGCTAAACATGCACCGGCGTACGCTTCAGCGGATCCTCGCCAAGCGCGCACCCCGCTGAGCCACATGGACCACCAAGTCAGGCAAGCCGCCGCCACTGGCCGGCATCGGGTAGCGCATCCGATGAACGGGAAACCGTAGCGGCGTTCCCTTCCTCGCTCTTCGTCTCGGCATTGCCATGCACCAGGGGCAGAAGAATTTCCGCGGTGGTGCCTTGGCCACGCTCCGAATGCAGCTGGAATTCTCCCCCGTGCATCGCGATGAGACGGCGAACCAGCGGCAGGCCGAGGCCGGTGCCGCCGTGCCTTCGGTTGATCGCATCCTCTCCCTGTACGAAGGGTTCGAGCACACGTTCGAGATCCTCCGATGCGATTCCTTCGCCATCATCCATGACCAGTACACGCCAATGCTCACCGACCCTGCGGGCGGTGACCCGGATGCGACCCCCCGAGGGGGTGAACTTGATCGCATTTCCGATCAGATTGATGAAGATCTGGCGCAGCGCCCGCTCGTCCCCGCGCAGCGGACAGGGGTCGGGAAGATCGAGCTCGAATCGCAGACCGGCGGAGACGATCTCGCTTTCGAGCATCTCGCCAACTTCCCGGACGATCCCGGCCAGATCCAGGTCTTCTTTCACCAGTTCATAGGAACCGGCCTCGATCTTCGAGAGATCGAGAATATCATTGATCAATGAAAGCAGATGCCGGCCCGCCTTGGCGATGGTGGTCGCATACTCGGCATCCTTCTCGCGCTCCTCCTTTCGGGCGGCCAGGCCGATCAGTTCGGCAAAGCCGATGATCGCATTGAGCGGCGTTCGCAGCTCATGGCTCATGGTAGCAAGAAAGCGGGACTTCGCCCGACTCGCCGCCTCGGCAGCATCGCGCGCCTCACGCAGGGCGTCTTCCGTCTGTTTCAAGGTGGTGATGTCGGTATGGACATGGACCAGGCGCCCGCCATGCGTGCGCCGCACCGATGACCGCAGCCAGCGACCACCGAGCTGCTGAACCAGTTCCTCACCCGGCGCCAGCCCATCCGGTTCTCCCCCGAACAGTGCGCGATAAGGCTGATTGAGGAAGATCGGGTGGACATCATGGCTGTCAAAGACACCGAAGGCGTCATTGGTGCTCTCCAGCGCTTCTTCGAGAGTACTCAAGGCCTCACGGGCCGCGACCTGGGCCGCCGTCGTGGTGATCAGCTGGCGATGCCCCAGATAGCTGCTGATGACGATCAGAGCCCCGAATATGACCACGGACAGCGCGATGGCCGGGCCATAGGCGATCCCGCTCGTGGCGAATCGGATCGCCAGCGAGACCAGCGGCGGCGTCATGAAGAGAAGGGCGGAGCCGAAAAGTCCCCTGAGCATGCCGGAGGCCGCGGCAGTCAGCGCAAAGATGACCAGGCTGAGCAGAAGCTGTTCATTAAGCGATGAGGGATCGAAGAACAGAAAGGGGGCTGCCGCCCAAGCTATCCCTTCCACCGCCGCCGTCACCGGAACGCGGCGCAGGATGCGGCGATGGAGATGGGCGGGCGCATCGAACCCCTCGCGCCACCAGACGAAAATCAGAACGATGAGCGGCAGAGAGATGAGAGCGAGCCAGCAGGCCAGCAGGTTTTGCAGCACTTCGCCCCAGTGTTCGACCACCAGGATCGAAGCGCCGAGAATCGATACGCCCAGTGTCAATGGCCCCATCCGCCGGCCGATCACCGCCTGTTGTCGGCGCAGCTCGGCACGGGTGAGCGCATCGGCCGGTCTCAACACGGCGCGCGCGACACCGATGATCCGGGAATGATCGCTCATTCCTTCCTTTCTCACGTCCCCCCTCCCATTCCACAAGCGCCAAGGCGGGCCGATGGTACACCGAGCCACGGTCGGCACGATCTCCCCCACATGGTCATTGATAGCAAAAAGGAGGTTAACAATATCTGAAAACCGGCGGTGGGCGCATTAACGAGCGCCCGTTCCAGGATGCTCTCGGCGTCCAGATTCGATCTGTGTCCAGATTCGATCTGTGTCCAGATTCGATCGGTATCCTAGTTCGATCGATGTCCTGATCCGACGAGGGTCAGGCGGCCGATCGCTTCCAGGCCGGCAATGCCCGGGCGATCCAGCCGCCTCCGAGCACCTGGTCGCCATCATAAAAGACCGCCGCCTGCCCGGGAGAGACGCCGTATGCCGGCGTATCGAAGCGGACCCGAAGCAGTCCATCTAAATCGCGGCCGAGAATGCGGGACGGCACCGGTGAATGGCTGTTTCGGATCCGGACGTTCACGGCAATTTCCGTCGCCCGTACGGCATCTTCCTCTTCGGCGTGATCACCGGCGATCCAGCTGACCTCACGCAGGCACATCTCGGGGACCGCCAGCGCCTCTCGCGGTCCGACGACGACCGCCCGACGCTCGACATCCAGACCGACGACATAGAGCGGTTCGCTCAATCCGCCGATCCCCAACCCCCGGCGCTGGCCGATGGTATAATGGATGATGCCGCGATGACGACCGAGCGTGCGCCCGCCCACATCCAGAATCGGCCCCGGTTCGGCGGCACCGGGGCGCAGACGTTCGATGACCGCGGCATAGTCGCCGTCGGGCACGAAGCAGATATCCTGACTGTCCGGCTTGGTGGCGACCGGCAGATCGAGACATTCGGCGAGCCGGCGGACATCGCCCTTGTGCAGGTCGCCCAAGGGAAAGCGCAGAAAATCAAGCTGCTTCTGGGTCAGCGAAAACAGGAAATAGGACTGATCCCGACGCGGATCTCGACCCCGATAAAGTAGCCATTCGCCATTCGCACGATGGCTGCGGACGTAATGGCCGGTCGCCAGCACATCGGCGCCGAGTTCGCGCGCGGTGGCGAGCAGGTCGTGGAACTTGACCTGTTCGTTGCAACGCACGCAGGGGATCGGGGTTTCGCCGCGCAGATAGGAATCGGCGAATTCCTCGATCACTGCTTCGGCGAAGACGCTCTCGTAATCGAGGACATAATGAGGAAACCCGAAGCGCTCGGCGACACGTCGAGCGTCATGGATATCCTGTCCCGCGCAGCAGGCGCCGGGACGTCTGACATCCTGCTGCCCGTCATAGAGACGCAGCGTCATGCCGATCACCTGATAGCCCCGGCGATGCAGCATGGCCGCCACGACCGAGCTGTCCACACCGCCGGACATGGCGACCACGACGCGTGTCTGACTGGGCGGCTTGCCGAGGCCCAGCAGGTTTTCCGTTCCCTCAGTCCAATGCTCAGGCTCCAGCAGGCTGGTCAATGCGCCCGCCTCGCCGCAGCTTCCTGCAGCCTTGTGCATGTCGCCGGCCTTCATCGGATCGCTCCGTCCTGTTCGTCGCCGCAACGGCGGTCAGGCCCTATATCGGTTCCGCCATGGCGCATGCAAGGCACGCATGAGAGCGATAGGGGCACTGGCATCCTTCGCTGACGGATCTTTTTGCCCGGCAGACTTGCAGCAGCTTTTGCCGTCGCCCGGCAGATCCCACCCCCTTTCTCTCCCATTCGACAGGATCCACCAACACCGAAGGGCACGGAATTCCGAGGAAATTCCAGACCTGGCCCAGGTTTTGCTTGGAAGGCGCCAGCCACGAAAGGACAAGGAAACCGACGACATGCCGCAGAGCCTTCTGCAATCCTTTCAGACGACCAGCCTTACCGGTCCCGGGGGGGCGCTGCTGCTCAATTCCCAGATGGCAGACGCTTCCCGGCTTGCGGGGGTTGCAGATGAGCCGGCTGAAGGTGATAGCGGTCGCAACGCCTTCCTTCGCCAGCTCTTCGATCTTCTCGGCCCGGCGACCGGCGGCCCCGCCGTCTCGGCAACGGCCGTCATGGACGGGGTGAATCCCGGACCGGTCGGCAGCGTGATGGACACCGCGACACCGCCGGATGATGATACCGGAGGTTCGGCGGCCGCCGTCACGCTCATCCTGCCCCTGGCCGCCCCACCCTCGCCCATGTCTTCGATGACGGGGGAACCCGCACCCCTGTTCGCGACGGTCGAGGCGGCACTGTCCGTACCCGTCGCCCCGCAGCCCCTTGCAGGCAACATCGCCCCTTCCGCGCCAGAGGCCGGGCAAGCAGAGATTATCCTTTCTTCATTCGGGGCGACGGCGCCGAAAACCGCGGATGTCATCGCCTCGGCGACACCGGAGGCGATGGCTGGAGAGTTCACCCCCGTCTTGTCGGGCAATGATCTGCCGACGGCGGGTATCGCTACGCCGGATCTCGGCAGTATCCGCCTTGGTGACAAGGCCACCCCGGCTTCTATCGTCGCGCCTGTCCCCCTGCCTGCGGACGCAGCGACGGCATCGCAGCCCGCCGACGTGAGCGAAGCCATGCCCCCGGCAAGCCCCCAGGATGCCAGGAACAAGATCTCTGATTTCCGAACCTCATCTCCAGCCCTGCCGGCGCCGGGCGACGCGCTCGCGCCGGCCTTCGAGCTTCAGGTGACGGTCCCGTTGCACCAGGGCGCCGCCGACAGCTCGGTATCTTCTCCCGCGATTGAAACATCACGCGAAGCGGCGACACAGGCGATCGCAGGCACGGCTGTGCTGCTGACAGGCCGGTCTGATGCGCCCCCCGAACACCTTACCGCGCGTCCGGATCGGCCTGCCGGTGCTG
>RFIU01000171.1 GCA_003695555.1 Alphaproteobacteria bacterium | reverse complement strand
TAGCCGTTGTAGTCGAGCCAGTCGATCAGGGGACGAATGGGGGAATAGTCCTGATCCTCATCCGCGCCTTCTACTACACGGCCATATTCGAGGATCAGGACTATTCCCCCATTCGTCCCCTGATCGACTGGCTCGACTACAACGGCTACACGGTCATCACCAAGCCGCTCAAGGAATTCACCGACGACAGCGGCCGACGGCGCCTTAAGGGCAACATGGACATCGAGATTGCGGTGGACATGGTCAATCTCGCCGAGCATGTCGATCACATCGTCCTGTTCTCAGGCGATGGCGACTTTCGTCGTCTGATCGAATCGGTGCAGCGTCGCGGGGTCCGGGTGACGGTGATCTCCTCGACCCATACGCAGCCCTCGATGATCGCCGACGAACTGCGCCGTCAGGCCGACTGCTTCATCGACTTGAAGGATCTGGAAGAGGAATTTCTGCGTCCACGCCGGCCGGCACCTGCCGGTGGCCGCACCGGCGATCGGCCGCGCACGACCGAGACACGCGGCCGTGGAGAGCGGGAGGAGGAAGAGGAGTTCGAGGACGAGGAAGAATTCCTCGACGAAGAGGGCGAGTTCGAAGACGAGGAATATGAGGACGAGGAATACGAGGACGAGCAATAACGACGCAAGCGCGGTGGCAGCAAGGGAAGGGCGACCTCACCTTCCCGCCTGCCGGCCAAGCCGACTTCGGTGAACAGCAAAGGATGACAAGGTGCCCGACGAGTCTCCTGCCGGCAATGGTGCGTCTGCACATGATACGCTTACCTCTCGCTCGCCGGACCGCGATGAAAGCGGTTGGCGCACTCCGACGGTCCCGGCAAAATCGGGCAGCCGTGAACGGGAACCGGCCGCCCCTCCCGAGCCGCCGCCGGATTGCGGACGCTGTCCACGGCTCGTGGCCTTCCGCAAACGCAACCGCGAATGCTTTCCCGATTTCTACAATGCCGCAGTACCGAGCTTCGGCGACCCCCACGCCCGTCTGCTGATCGTCGGTCTGGCGCCGGGCCTTAAGGGCGCAAACCGGACAGGACGGCCGTTTACCGGCGACTACGCGGGCGAAATCCTTTATCACGCCCTGATCGATGCCGGCCTGGCGCAAGGTGAATACCTGGCGCGCGCCGATGACGGCCTTGTCCTGCATGACGTAATGATCACCAATGCCGTACGTTGCGTGCCGCCGGAAAATCGCCCCTCACCTGCCGAGATCGCCCGCTGCCGGCCCTATCTGCGCTCGCGCATCGAATCGCTGCCGCAATTGAGGGCGATCCTGGCCTTGGGCCGCATCGCCCATGACAGCGTGGTGGCGTCCCTTGGCGGGGTCAGGGCACGGCACCCCTTCACCCATGGCGGCGCGCATCGTTTCGACGGTCTCGTGCTCATCGACAGCTATCACTGCTCGCGCTACAACATGAATACCGGTCGGCTGACCAAATCCATGTTCGCGGAGGTCCTGACGCAGGCCATCGCGCGCGCACGCGCCTGATCCTCTTTTGACGGCTGAGCCATACTTCAGGGAAGGCCGATGATCTTGTGCATCTGGACCGAAAGCCGCCATTGCGGATGGGCGAGGCAGTAGCGTGCCGCCGAGCGGGTATTGGCGGCAAGATCCGGTCCGTCCATCGGCTGCAGGAAAAAATGCGCAAAATCCAGCTGCGCGAATTCGGCAGGATCGATGCCCTCCTGCGGCCAGACCAGCTTCAGTTCCTGTCCGCGCTTGTGGAGGAGCGGCGCATCCGCCTTCGGGCTGATGGTGAGCCAGTCGATGCCGGCCGGGGCGGCGATCGTCCCATTGCTCTCGACCGCGATTTCGAAGCCGCGCGCATGGACGGCCTCGATCAGCGCCGCATCGAGCTGCAACAGCGGTTCGCCGCCGGTAAGGACGACGAGCGGCCTCGCCCGATCACCGTCCACGGTGCCGGACGACCAGCATGCCGCGATCGCATCGGCGAGATCTTCGGCGTGCCTGAAACGTCCGCCGCCGGAACCATCGGTGCCGACGAAGTCCGTGTCACAGAAGCGGCAGACGGCACTTGCCCGGTCTTCCTCGCGCCCGCTCCACAGATTGCAGCCGGCAAAACGGCAGAAGACTGCCGCCCGGCCCGCCTGCGCCCCTTCGCCCTGAAGGGTGAGATAGATTTCCTTGACCGCATAGCTCATGAGGCTGCCTCACGATAGCGCGTCGGATCCAGCAGACCGGCGGCAGCAAAGCCCTCGCGCCGCAGAATGCAGGCATCGCACTCGCCGCACGCCCGCCCCTTTTCATCCGGATCGTAGCATGAGACGGTCAGCCCGTAGTCGAGACCGAGAGCGTTTCCTGCCCGGATGATCTCGGCCTTGGTCATCGCGATGAGCGGAGTGCGGATGCGGATCGCACCCGGTTCTTCGCGCCCCGCCCTGGTGGCAAGATTGGCCATCGCCTCGAAGGCACCGACATAATCAGGCCGGCAGTCCGGATAGCCGGAAAAGTCCACCGCATTGACACCGATGAAGATGTCGCGCGCACCGATCACCTCGCCCAGTGCCAAGGCGTATGAAAGGAAGATCGTGTTTCGCGCCGGCACATAGGTCGTCGGAATGTCGCCCGCCATCTGATCCGCATCCCGCCCCTTCGGCACCGCGATGGAATCATCGGTGAGCGCGCTGCCACCGAAGGCGCCGAGATCGATCTCGACGATGCGGTGATCTGCAATGCCGAGATGGCGGGCGATCCGTACCGCCGCCTCGAGCTCGATCATGTGACGCTGCCCATAGCGGAAGGAGAGCGCATGCAGAGCATACCCCTCGTCACGCGCGATCGCGCCGACGGTGGCGGAATCGAGTCCGCCGGAAAGCAGCAGTATCGCCGGTCTGTCGCTCATCCGCACGATTTCCTTCCCTGACGGACCGAGCCGGCATTGCCGGATCGGACCGCCGACCTTCCCTTCGCCCGGCGAGCGCATAGCAAGCCGCGCATGCCGGCGCAAAGAAAGAAAATAACCGAAGCGCCGGTGTCCGTCCGAAATCAGGAAAAGCGCTTGTGCTGGGTCGCCGAATAGGATGAAACCCCGAAAGGTACGCCATAGGTCAGCAGCACCTTCCACAAAGGCGGCCACAGGCCGAGCAGGATCAGATCGCCCTGATTGATCGCGACGAGCAGGGTGCCGATCACCGCCGAAACCCGAATCGCCCGGATGATGATCTCGCGATCCATGAAGGCCTCCAAGAAGCCCATTCTTGCCGATTTGCGATCGTTCTCGTCCACGCCGGCCTTCCTTGTCCCTTCACAAACTCTTCCCGCATTCGATATGTAGGCCGGCCCATGGGATTTGGCAAAGTCTCTCCGGGCAGACGTTTTCCATCGGGCGAAGGAAAGGAGCACGGATGTCCACTATGCGCGATGACGTGTCGGAGAGCGCCGTTCATGTGATCGGCGGCGGTCTTGCCGGCTCGGAAGCCGCCTGGCAGCTTGCACGCGCCGGTGTGCCGGTGATCCTGCACGAAATGCGGCCTTTGCGCAAAACGCCGGCGCACCATACCGAACGGCTGGCCGAACTCGTCTGCTCGAACTCCTTTCGCTCGGACGATGCCGAGCACAATGCGGTCGGCGTCCTGCACGAGGAGATGCGGCGATCAGGCTCGCTCGTCATGCAGGCCGCCGATGCGGCGCGGGTGCCGGCAGGCTCGGCGCTTGCCGTCGATCGCGATGTCTTTGCCGAGACCGTCACCCGCCAGATCGCGGAACATCCGCTGATCGAGCTGCGCCGCGAGGAGGTCACCGGCCTGCCGCCGGCCGAATGGGGAGCGACGATCATCGCCACCGGACCGCTGACCGCGCCGATGCTGGCCGAGGCGATCCGACGCGAGACCGGCGAGGAGGCGCTGGCCTTCTTCGACGCCATCGCCCCGATCGTCTATCGGGAATCGATCGACTTTGAGATCGCCTGGTTCCAGTCGCGCTACGACAGGGGCGAAGGCGCCGATTATATCAACTGCCCGATGAACGAAGCCGAATACGAGGCCTTCATCGACGCTCTGCTGGCCGCCGAGAAGACAGAATTCCGGGAGTGGGAGCGCGACACCCCCTATTTCGAGGGCTGCATGCCGATCGAGGTGATGGCCGAACGCGGACGCGATACGCTACGCTTCGGGCCGATGAAGCCGGTCGGCCTTACCGATCCGCGCAGCGGCCGTCGCCCCCATGCGGTGGTGCAGCTGCGCCAGGACAATCGGCTCGGCACGCTCTACAACATGGTCGGCTTTCAGACCAAGCTTAAGCACGGCGAACAGACGCGCATCTTTCGCATGATCCCCGGACTGGAGAACGCCCGCTTCGCCCGCCTCGGCGGCCTGCATCGCAACACCTTCCTGAACTCGCCGCGATTGCTCGATGGGCAACTGCGCCTGAAGGGCCGGCCGTGGATCCGCTTTGCCGGTCAGATCACCGGGGTCGAAGGCTATGTCGAATCAGCGGCCATCGGCCTGATCGCCGGGCTGTTCGCCGCTGCCGAAGCCAGGGGGATCGAGATTTCGCCCCCACCTGAAACGAGCGCGATGGGCGCACTGCTCGGCCATATCACGGGGGGTGCCGACCCCGCGACCTTTCAGCCGATGAATATCAATTTCGGACTCTTTCCGCCGATCGGGAAGGACCCGGTGTCCGGTCGGCGACTCAAGGGGCGCGACCGCAAGCGCGCAATAGCCGAACGGGCGCTCGCCGCGTTCAAGGAATGGAGGAAGAGCCTGCCCCTTCCTGCGCATGAAGAAAGGGCTTTCGTCTGATCGGCGTGTATGACGAGCCCGGCTTCAGGCGCCGCCAGCAGCGGCCACCACCGTCTCTTCCGCATCGGCCGGCAGATACATGCCCCGCTGACCGCGAACGGGCCGGAAGGCATCGGTAATGCCGAGAACGGTTTCCGCCGCGCCGAGGAAAAGGACACCGTCACTGGGCATGATCTTGCGCATCCGTTCCAGCACTTCCTTCTTGGTCGGCTGGTCGAAGTAAATCAGCACATTGCGGCAGTAGATGACATCGAAATGGCCGAGCGGTGCGAAGCTTTCCAGCAGATTGAATTCCTTGAACTTGACCATCGAGCGGATCTCGGGGGCAAGCTGCCACTGATCGCCGACCTGGGTGAAATACTTCATCAGCATCTGGATCGGCAGACCGCGTTGCACCTCGAACTGGGAGTAAAGGCCGGCTTCCGCCTTCTTCAGCACGGGGCGCGCGATGTCGGTGCCGATGATCTCGATCGACCAGCCACGCCATTGCGCCTCCTGGTTCTTCAGGATCATGGCGAGGGAATAGGGTTCCTGCCCGGTCGAACAGGCGGCGCACCAGATGCGGACCCGCTTGCCCGCCGCCCGGCGCTGACGGAGCATCGGCAAAACCTGGCGCTCGAAGATGTCGAATGGCGTGCGATCACGAAAGAAGAACGACTCGTTGGTCGTCATCGCATCCGTGATCTCACGCGCCAGCGTCTCGGAATTGGTGCGGCGCAGTTCGGCCACCAGCGCGTCGATCCCGTCCAGACCACGGCGACGTGCCAGCGGGGTGAGCCGGGATTCCAGCAGATAGACCTTGTCCGGATTCAAGGTGAGCCCGGAACGGCGCTTGAGCATCCGGCTCAGAAATTCGAAATCTTCCGGCCTCATCGCCCGCCTCCCAGAAATTTCGCTACCTTTGCTCCCATCTGATCAAGAGGAAGCACCGAACTGCACAGCCCCGCTGTGGCGACCGCACCCGGCATCCCCCAGACCACACTCGTTTCCTCGTCCTGTGCGATGAGGGTTCCCCCGGCCGAGACCAGTTCCCGCGCGCCGCGCAGGCCGTCATGTCCCATGCCGGTGAGCACCACGGCCAAGGCCTTTCCCCCATAAATCCGGGCGACCGAACGAAACATGGGATCGGCCGCTGGACGGCAGAAATTCTCCGGCGGGTCCTGATTGAGGCGCACGACGATGCCCCCCTTCTCCTTTTCGAGCACCATGTGATAGTCGCCGGGCGCAACATGAATCCGCCCCTGCTCGAAGGGCATTCCGTCCTCTCCTTCGACGGCGGGGATCCCCGCCGCACGTTCGAGATGCTGGGCAAGAATGGCGGTGAAGGTTGCCGGCATGTGCTGAACGACCGCGATGGGCACACGCTTTAGACGCTCCTTCTCGATCCCGGAGAACAGCTTCATCAGCGCCTGCGGCCCGCCGGTCGAAGAAGCAACGGCGAGAATTTCCGGTACCAGCGGCGAGGGTCGGCGCAGAACGATGCGCGCCCCTCCCTCTGCCGCTTCGCCAGAAGGTAGTGTCGCCCCGCTCTTGGCACGTGCGGCCACCACCGGCGGCTGCGAGACGGGCGTACGACGTGCCGTTACCACCGTCGCCCCCCGTGCAGTGGGTTTCGCCGGGCCTCGAGCACCCGTCACGCCGGGGATCGGATGCCCACCTGCCTGCGGCTGAGGCAGACCGAGGATGCGTCGCCGCTGGGCGGCATAGACCTTGACCTTCTCGACGAGTTCACGACGAAAATCGATGCTGGCATTGACCGCCCGCAGGGATTCCGGCTTGGGGACATAGTCGCTGGCACCAAGCTGGAGCGAACGCATCGACACTTCCGCATTCTTGCGGGTCAGCGTCGAGGCCATGACGACCTTCACCGTGCGGTCCTGCTCAAGCAGCTTGGGCAGAGCGGTCAGACCGTCCATCTCGGGCATCTCGATATCGAGAACGACGACATCGGGTCTGGCGCGGGCCAGCGTTCGGACCGCCATCAGACCATTGGCGGCAGTTGCGACCACCTTGATCGCCGGATCCTCTTCCAGATAGCGGGTGATGAATCCGCGAATGACGGCGCTGTCATCGACCACCATCACCCGATAGGGGCCGGCATCCTCGCTTGCGGTGCTTGATGTCTTCTGCAAGGTCACGCTCACGGCGATGCGTCCTTCTCCTGCCTGGTCGGCATCTTCTTGTCTTTTCCCCCTCTCCCGTTTCCTTCGAAGGAGCGGATCGGGTCATGCGGCCGTGCGAAGGGATGACGGCCATGGTCGGCAAGCATCATCACATCAAACCGACCTGCGAGAATTTCGCCTCGATGATCTCACGATCGAACGGCTTCATGATGTACTCGTCCGCACCGGCTTCCATCGCCTGGCGGATGTGAGACATGTCGTTTTCGGTCGTGCAGAAGACCACGATCGGTTGCCGGACATTCGGCAGGGCGCGAACGCGCTTGAGAAACTCCAGGCCGTCCATGACCGGCATGTTCCAGTCGAGCAGCACGACGTCGGGCATCTTCTCGCTACAGGACTCGAGCGCGTCCTTGCCGTCGGCCGCTTCTCTGATCTCGAAGTTCATCTCCTCCAGGATTCGCCGGGCGACACGCCGGATCACCTTGGAATCGTCCACCACCAAGCAGGATTTCATCGTCATGCTCCGCTCGTCCCCAATGCATTCGCCTTCATGGTCCGGCTCATCATCTTGTCGCCTCTGATCACGGGTTCATGCCGTCAGGCCGCCACCGTCTGCTGGTCGAAGTCGAGCAGCTTCTCGACATCGAGCGCGACGAGCAGCTCACCGTCGAGTCGATAGATGCCGCGCGAAACTTCACGCCAGCGCGGATCCAGCGTCACGGGATTGCGCTCGAGTTGATCGTCCTCCAGTCGCAGAACGTCCCCCACCTCGTCGATCTGCAGGCTGTAGGGCTCGCCCTTGAATTCCAGCACCACGCTCATGTCCTCTTCGTCATCGGAGCGAGGCGGGAAGCCGAGCCGCTGGCGAAGATTGATGGCCGTAACGATGCGCCCACGAAGATTGAGCACCCCAGCCACCCAGTCGGGCGCCAGCGGAATTCGGGTGATCTTCTGGGCCGACAACACGTCATGGACGGCAAGTACCGGAATGCCCAGCAGCTGGCCTTCAAGACGCAGCGTCACGAACTCACGCGAGGCATCCGAAAAGACGTGCAGGTTGCTCTTGCTTTCTTCGCTCATGCCGCGTCTCCCTGAAGATTGAGCTGCTGCGACAGGCTGGCGAGCAGCGCCTTGCGATCAAATTTGGCGATATAGTCATTGAAGCCCACCTGCCGGCCGCGTTCCAGGTGCCGCTCGCTGGCGAAACTGGAGAGCGCCACCAGCGGCGTCTCCTTCCAGCGGCCGCCCGACTTGACGATCTGGGCGAATTCGAAACCGTCCATTCCCGGCATGTCGATATCCGAGATGATGAGATCGAAATCCTCGCCCTCCTCGCGCAGCTCCAGCGCCTTCTGGGCATTGTCCACGCACAGCAGATCATAGCCGGCAGCGGTGAGCAGCGGACGAAGCATATTGCGGAAGAAGGAGCTGTCATCAACGAGCAGCACCCGCGTTCCCCTCTTCGGCGAGATGTCGTCATTGAGATCGCGCGACCGCAGCCAGTCGCCGAAGGCCTGACCGAGATACCAGGAGACGTCGATGATCTCGGTCGCCTTGCCCGAAATCACCGTCGATCCGACGATGCCCGGCCGCTCGGAGCCGAGCTTGATATCGAGTTCGTCCTCGACGATGTCGAGAATCTCGTCCACCGCCAGTCCCATCGTGTATTCGCCATCGGCGAAGACGAGAACCGGCTGACGCCCTTCCTGGCGCAGTCCCTGCGAACCGTCCGCAAGAATGATCGGCATCAGGGAGCCCCGATACTGGACGACGAGGCGGTCATCGGAGCTTTCGATGCGAGAAACCTCGATGTCTTCAAGACGCGCAACGAGCGAAAGCGGCACCGCCTTCTGGCTTTCCTCTCCGGCGCGGAAGAGCAGGAAGGTTTCGACATTTTCTCTCACCGCGCGCGAGGCATTGGCCTCGGCGAGTTCGGCCTGATCCTCTTCTTCCGATACGGCGGCATTGGCGACATTGGCAATGCCGTTGGGATCCAGGATCATGATGACACTGCCGTCACCCAGAATGGTATTGCCGGAATAGAGCGAGAGATGCTTCAGGATCGGCGCCACCGGCTTGACGACGATTTCCTCGGTATCGAAGACCTGATCGACGACGATGCCGAAGGTGAAGGCGCCCACCTGGGTGACGACGATGAAGTCGTCGCGATGACCTTCCTTTTCCATCATCTCCTGATGGCTGCGGAAACCGAGAATTTCGTTCAGATAGACCAGCGGCAGCAGCCGGTTGCGCAGCCTGAGTACCGGCGTGTCCTTGATCCGCTCGATCTTGGAATCGCTGTTGGCGCCCGCGCGCACCAATTCCAGTACGCTGATCTGAGGAATCGCAAAACGCTCGCCGGTGGCCTCGACGATCAGTGCCGAAACGATCGCGAGGGTAAGCGGGATCTTGATCTTGAAGGTCGTCCCCCTGCCCTCGGTCGAAACCATGTCGATGGTGCCGCCGATCTTCTCGATATTGTTGCGCACCACATCCATGCCGACACCGCGGCCGGAAACGCTGGTGACTTCTGCGGCCGTCGAAAAGCCCGGATGGAAGATGAACTTCTGAATCTGGTTTTCCGACATCTCATCGAGTTCCGCCTCGGTGGCGAGACCCTTTTCGAGAATCTTCTTGCGAATCTTGTTGACCGCTATGCCGCGACCGTCGTCGGCAATCTCGATGATGATGTGGCCGCCCTCATGCAGCGCGTCGAGATGGATGGTGCCGGTTTCCGGCTTTCCCATCGCCACCCGCTCGGCCGGGCTTTCGATACCGTGATCGGCCGAGTTGCGGACCATGTGGGTAAGCGGATCCTTGATCAGCTCCAGCACCTGCCGATCGAGTTCGGTGTCGGCACCGTGCATCTCGAGATTGATCTTCTTGTCGAGCTCGTGAGAGAGATCGCGTACGATGCGCGGCAGCTTCGCCCATGCATTGCCGATCGGCTGCATGCGGGTCTTCATGACCCCTTCCTGCAGTTCCGTCGTCGTCTGCGAGAGGCGCTGGATCGGCACGGAGAATTCGCTGTCCTCGCGCTCGCGAACCATCTGCAGAAGCTGATTGCGGGTCAGCACCAGCTCGCTGACCATGTTCATGAGATCTTCCAGGAGATCGACGGAAACGCGGATGGACTGCGATGAGCGCTTTTCCACACCTGCGTTCCCGACGGCGGGTCCGGCAGCTTCCTTGCCGGCCTTGCTGGCCTGTTTCTGGGCCTTGCGGGCTGAGGCCTCGATCGCCGATTGACGCACCATCTCGAAGGCCATGGAAGCGTCGTCCTGGGCATCCTGATCGAACTGGATTTCCTCGAATGCCGCCTTCGCCAGCCGCACCAGTTTGTCGAAATGGCCGTCCTCGAAGCCCGGCTTTTCCATGAAGGATTCCATGACATTGCCGGCCGCGCTCTCATTATCCTTGAAGAGCGCAGTAAGAAGGCCGAAGAACTTCGCCTTGCGAAGGTCCGGGTCCATGTCCTTGAAGAAGGGAGCAAGATCCTCGTCCCGTGCGGCACGATTGGCGATCAGATGCGCAGCCACCGAGATCGTATCTTCGCCGCCGACCCGCTCGAACAGCCGCTCGGCATTCCTGCCTCCTTGCGAAACGGAGGCGGCGGCATCGCCCGCACCATTGTTGTCATTGGCATTGTCGGCTGAAGCCTCTTGCGGCCCGGCCGCCTCTTCGAAGACACGCTCGAGTTCGTCCAGCGAAACCTCGCCGGGCTTGAGCGGGCGACCGAGGGCGGGATCGAACGGGCCTTCCCCGTCCGCTGCCTCGCCTTCATCGGATTGCACGGCAGCAGGCTGCTCTTCCGCCTTCTCCTGCTCGACGGCCTTCTCCTTCTCGTCGGCATTCGCCGTCTCGCCATCCGGCTGTTCGCCGGCGGCGATGCGATCCAGGCGGGCGATCAGATCGCTGTCGTCACCTTCCGGCTCCTGTTCGGTCGCTTCCAGACCGGCGAGGATCTCCTTGATCCGGTCCAGACTCTCGAGCACCACCGTCACCGCCCCCGGTGTCACGTCGAGTTCGCCGTCACGGAACTTGCCGAGGACGTTCTCGGAGGCATGGGCGACGCTTTCCAGCCGCGGCAGACCGAGAAACCCGCAGGTGCCCTTGATCGTGTGGACAAGGCGGAAGATGTTGTCCAGGACCTCCTTGTTGTTGGGGTCCTGTTCGAGCTTGACAAGTTCGACATCGACGACATCGATGTTTTCGGCCGTCTCCGTCAGAAATTCATTGAGCAGATCGTCCATGGAGTATTCCTCGCGCTCTGTGCGCCCGCCGCTGCCGGGCCGTTCCGGCCGGTCCCCGTCGTACGAAGTTAGCGCCCCTCGAACGCCATCAACTGCACGACACCGCCTTCCGGCTCTGCCATCAGGGCCGAACTTGCGCGAAAACTATTAAGAAGCTGTAAAGTGAAATGCCCAGCCGTCCGTGAAAAAGCGCCCCTTCCTCACCCCTTGGAATCCTTCGCTGTCGGACCATGAAGAACAAGGACGATACGCGCCATTCCGCCATCTTGCGAACCGACGGGCGGGTTGGGGACGAAGGATTCCAGCGCCACACGCGCACCGAGTTCACGGGCGAGCAGGCAGGCCAGCACCGCCGGTGCAGCACGCGGCGGAAGGTCTCCTTCAAGACGGGGAGATTCCAGAAAATCGCGCACATCCTGCGGCATCATCACGCGGGTTCCTTCGGCCTCGATTCGAAAGGGGACAAGATCGCCGCCTGAAGCCGTTTCCTGCCTGTCTTCTCCCAGGATCCGGACCGTCCCCCCCCGCACCAGGCATTCACTTGCGACAAGAGAGAGATTGAGAACCAGCTTGACCTGATGTTTGGACATCGGTTCACCCGGCAGGCGCCAGTCGAGCTCGAGACGCATGGTCGCGAGCAGGCGGCGCAAGGTCCGTTCGGCGAGGACCGGATCGACCCGATCGCCAAGACCGCTTGCCGCGCCGAAGGCCAGGCGGAAGAACTGAAGGCGGGCATGAAGGCTCTCGAGCGAGCCGGCAAGCAACGCATTCACCTCGCCGATCAGTTCGGGGTCGGGATCCTCTTCGAGCAGTTCGAGACCATTGCCGATCGCACCCGCCGGCGAGACCAGGTCATGCGCCATGCGCGAACACAGCAGGGCCGCAAAATCGCTCATCCTGCCGACGTCTCCGGTTGCCTGCCCCTCCGACATCGTCTCTCCCTTTCTTTTCCTCGACGAACGGCCGTGGGCCACCCGTCCGCCCAGCATAAGCCGAAAGAGCCTTGCCGCAAAATCCCCTTGCCGGACCCTTCCGCGCGATTGTGCTTGGAAGAGGATCGACATTTCGGCTAACTGCCGACATTCCATGAGGAAGAGCGTTCCATGAGGAAGAGCGTTCACCGCTTCCCTTTTACAACGGACGAGTGGAGGAACCCGCCCGTGACATCGCATCACGCACCCGACTTTGAGGACATGCTTGGCTGTCTTGTTCCGGCCATCGCCCGCGCCAATGCTGAAATCATGACGGTTCGCCGGGAGGGCGCGATCGCCCGTGAAAAGGCCGACCGTTCGCCGGTGACCATTGCCGACGAGAGGGCGGAAAAAGTCCTGCTCGCAGCCCTCGCCGAACACTGGCCGCAGGTGCCTGTGGTGGCCGAGGAGAATGCTGCAGCCACAGGACTGCCGGCAGATGCGGCAAAACGCTTCTTTCTGGTCGATCCACTAGATGGCACCAAGGAATTTCTGAAGGGCGGGCAGGACTTCACGGTCAATGTCGCACTTATCGAAGAGGGCGTGCCGATCTTCGGAATTGTCGCCTGCCCCGCCGATGGTCGTCTTTATGCCGGCGCAAGCGGACAGGTCGCCATCCGGGCGATCATGGGTGATGATGGGCGGCTTTTCGAGCGTCACGAAATCCATACGCGCCGGCCGGTGGCCGAGCCGCCCGTCATCGTTGCCAGCAAGTCGCACCGCAATGCCGAGACGGACACCTGGCTCGCCCACTATCCGCAAGCCCGGCTCGTCTCGATCGGCAGTTCGCTGAAATTCTGTCTCGTCGCTGAGGGCAAGGCGGACATCTACCCGCGCCTCGGCCCGACGATGGAATGGGACACGGCGGCCGGCGACGCGGTGCTCCGCGCGGCGGGCGGGCGGGTGCTCGATGCCCGTGGGCAGGCGTTCGGCTATGGCAAGCCGGGTTTTCGCAATGGCTGGTTCATCGCCTTCGGGGATCCCGACTTTCGGCCCGCCCCGCTGCCGAAAGAGCCCGCCGAACAGGGCTGGCATGTCTGAACCGCAAATCCGTCCAAGGAGTGGCCGCGATCAGGTCGAAGCTTCGCCATCTTCTCCGAGAAGGGTTTCTTCGAAGCGGACCGGTGCCCCGATGGGGCTGCCGACCAGCTCGCCTTCGTGCATCACCACATGGCCGCGCACGATGGTGGCGACCGGCCTGCCCGTCACCTGCCGCCCGGCGAACGGGCTCCAGCCACAGCGCGAAGCCAGCCAGTCATCCCCAATCGTCCAGCGCGCCTTCGGATCGACCAGCGTATAGTCGCCATCCCAGCCGACCGCGATCCGACCCTTGGCTGCCAGGTGAAAGACGCGCGCGGCGCCGGCGCTGGTCAGATCGACGAGCCGGGCGAGCGTCAGACGCCCCGCCGCGACATGATCGAGCAGCAGCGGCAGCAGCGTCTGCACCCCCGGCATGCCGGACGGCGAGTCCGGATAGCGCTTCGCCTTTTCTTCCAAGGTATGGGGCGCATGATCGGAACCGATGACATCGACGATTCCCTGATGCACCGCCTGCCAGAGGGCTTCGCGATGAGCCGCACCGCGGATCGGCGGGTTCATCTGCGCCAGCGTGCCATGTTCGGCATAGCATTCCGGTGCCGCAAGGGTGAGATGCTGTGGCGTCGCCTCGACGGTGACGAGGTCCTTGTGATCGGCAAGATACGCCATTTCCTCAGCGGTGGTGACATGCAGGATGTGCAGCCGCCGGCCGGCGCGGCGAGCAAGAGCGACGATCCGCCGGGTAGCGGCGAATGCCGTCTCTTCGTCGCGCCAGACGGGATGCGAAGCGGGTTCACCTGACACCCGCTCGCCCTTGCGGGCCGCAAGCCGGGCTTCGTCCTCGGCATGGATGGCGATACGGCGGCGGCCGTTTCGCAGCACCTGAAGGAGCAGTTCATCTTCGGCAACCAGCAGCGAACCGGTGGATGATCCCATGAAGACCTTGATGCCGGCACAACCGGGCAGCATTTCCAGACGGGCGAGCTCGTCGATGTTCTCCGCGCTCGCGCCGACATAGAAGGCATGGTCGCACCACATCCGTCCCTTCGCGCGCGCCAGCTTGTCGGCAAGCGTCTCGGCCGTCGTCGTCGCCGGATTGGTATTGGGCATCTCGAATACCGCCGTGACGCCACCGAGCACGGCGGCGCGCGAACCGCTTTCCAGATCCTCCTTGTGCTC
>RFIU01000170.1 GCA_003695555.1 Alphaproteobacteria bacterium | reverse complement strand
GCCTTCACCTTCGCGATTGCTGCGCGTGCTTGACGGGGAACGTCTTGATCCCCCGCCGATCTGGCTGATGCGTCAGGCCGGGCGCTATCTTCCCGAATACCGGGCACTGCGCGAGAAGGCGGGAAGCTTTCTGGACCTTGTCTGCAATCCGACGCTTGCCAGCGAGGTCACCCTGCAGCCGGTGCGCCGCTTCGATCTCGATGCGGCGATCTTATTCTCCGATATCCTCGTCGTACCCTGGGCATTGGGGCGCGATCTTCGATTCGAGACCGGCGAAGGGCCGATATTCGATCCCCTCGATGAGCGCGACGCGCTTTCCCGTCTGGCGAAGATCGATCAGGCGATGGATCGACTGGAACCGATCTGTGAAACGGTTCGCCGCAGCCGGGCCGCGCTGGACAGCGACAAGGCCCTGATCGGTTTCTGTGGCGGCCCATGGACGGTCGCTACCTATCTTGTGGGCGGTCGGGGGGGGGAACAGGCACGCGAACGGACCCGGCGGATCGCAATGGAAGAGCCGGGATTCTTCGCCGATCTTCTGGAAATCCTGATGCGGGCGAGTGCGGCCTTTCTCATTCGCCAGATCGAGGCCGGCGCCGATGCCGTACAGATCTTCGAAAGCTGGGCGATGGATCTGCCCGAACCCTGGTTCCGGCGCTGGGTGATCCTGCCGAATGCCCTGATCGTCGCCGATGTGAAACGGCATCACCCCCATGTCCCGATCATCGGCTTTCCGCGAGGAGCCGGCTGCATGCTGCGCGATTATGTTGCCGATACCGGTGTCGATGCGGTGTCGCTGGATACCGGTGTTCCCTTGCGCCCGGTGCTGCGCGAACTGCCACCGGGAACCCCTATCCAGGGAAATCTCGACCCGCGCATCGTCCGGCTCGGCGGCGAGGTGATGGAAAGCGAGGTCGAGCGCATTCTCGCCGATACCCGCGGTGCCCCTCATGTCTTCAATCTCGGACATGGGCTGTTCCCCGATACGCCGCCCGAGCATGTCGCACGTCTCGCCGAACTCGTCCGTGGCGACGGCTGAAGAAAACCGCTCGAAAAGACCTGGGTGAAGAAAGACGTAGCTGAGGATGATGTGATGGTGATGACGGGATGGCTGGACGGCGCCTATCTGTGGGTGAAGGCGGCGCATGTGATCCTGGTGATCTTCTGGATGGCGGGCATGCTGATGCTGCCGCGCTTCTTCGCCTATCATGCTCAAGCTGCCGCCGATAGTGAAGAGGACCTTGTCTGGCGGGAACGTGAACGACGGCTGCTGCGGATCATCGTCAACCCGTCCATGGTACTGGCCTGGATTTTCGGATTGATGCTCGCCACCCATCTTGGATTCGAGGGCGGCTGGCTGCATGTAAAGCTCGTGCTTGTGCTCGTGCTGTCCGCCTTTCACGGCATGCTGGCACGCTGGCGCAAGGACTTCGCTCGTGGCGAAAACCGTCATTCGGACCGCTTCTACCGTCTGATGAACGAGATTCCGAGCGTCATCATCATCTTGGTCGTCATTCTGGTGATCGTGAAACCCTTCTGATCCCGTTTCTTCCCCGCCGCCATGAAGGCGACGGACCGGCTTATTGTCTTCCGTCCTGCGGACCTTGACATCGCGATCGAACATGCTAAGTGTCTTTCACGCCCTTTCCCGTCTCTTGTCATCGGGATGCACGGGGGGGCGTGTCGCAACCTTCCAGACGGCCTTTCCGGTTCTCGCGCTTTTCCGCCTGTCGAACAGCATCCGTTCTCGAGGCGGAACTTCCATCATGCGCATTGACGGGGGCAGCTGCGCCGGCAGGGCCGCAAATCCACTTTTCCCGACGGATACGAACCGACATGAATCTACAGGAACTGAAGAAGAAGACGCCGAGCGAACTGCTCGAGCTGGCCGAAGAGGTGGGCGTCGAGGAGGCGAGCACCCTGCGCAAGCAGGACATGATGTTCGCGATCCTGAAGAAGATGGCCGAGAAGGGCGAAGAGATCTCAGGCGGCGGTGTCGTCGAGGTGCTGCAGGACGGCTTCGGTTTTCTGCGTTCACCCGAGGCCAATTATCTGCCCGGCCCCGACGACATCTATGTCAGCCCGAGCCAGGTGCGCCGCTTCGGCCTGCGCACCGGCGATACGGTCGAAGGTCAGATCCGCGCGCCGAAGGACGGTGAGCGGTATTTCGCCCTGCTCAAGGTCAACACGATCAATTTTCAGGAGCCGGAACAGGCGCGCCACCGGGTTAATTTCGACAATCTCACCCCGCTCTATCCCGACGAGCGGTTCAAGCTCGATCCCGAGGATCCGACGGTCAAGGATCTCTCGCCACGGGTGATCGATCTCGTCGCCCCGCTCGGAAAGGGACAGCGCGCGCTGATCGTCGCGCCGCCCAGAACCGGCAAGACGATGCTGCTTCAGAATATCGCGCAGTCCATCACCCGCAATCATCCGGAAGTCTATCTGATCGTGCTGCTGATCGATGAAAGGCCCGAAGAGGTCACCGACATGCAGCGCTCGGTGAAGGGCGAGGTGATCTCGTCCACCTTCGACGAGCCGGCGACCCGCCATGTCCAGGTCGCCGAGATGGTGATCGAAAAGGCCAAGCGCCTTGTCGAGCACAAGTATGACGTCGTCATCCTGCTCGACTCGATCACCCGTCTGGCGCGCGCCTACAACACGGTGGTGCCGAGCTCGGGAAAGGTGCTCACCGGTGGTGTCGATGCGAACGCCCTGCAGCGCCCGAAGCGCTTCTTCGGTGCTGCCCGCAATATCGAGGAAGGCGGGTCGCTCTCGATCATCGCCACCGCCCTGATCGATACCGGCAGCCGCATGGACGAGGTGATCTTCGAAGAGTTCAAGGGCACCGGCAACTGCGAGATCGTTCTCGACCGCAAGGTCGCCGACAAGCGCATCTTCCCGGCGATGGACATCCTGAAGTCGGGTACCCGCAAGGAAGAGCTGCTCGTCGCCAAGGATCAGCTCGCGAAGATGTGGGTGCTGCGCCGTATTCTGCAGCCGATGGGAACCACCGACGCGATCGAGTTCCTGCTCTCTAAGCTGAAGGAAACCAAATCGAACGAGGAATTCTTCGCTTCGATGAACCAGTAGAAGGCTTCGTGGACGGGAAGCCGATCCGGATCGGACGGATCGGCTTTCCTGATGATGACCAGCCGAAACGGTGGTTACGCGACGTCATCGAAAAGAGATCTCGGGGGAACGGGGGAAGGACGGATTCCGGCAAACCTTTTACCGGTCATGACCTCTGAAATCCGTCCCTGATTGACGCCGAGAACGGCAGCCGCCTGATGCTGTGCCAGTCCCTTTTCGAGAACCAGGTACTTGGCGTAGGCGGCCATTTCCGGTGTCATGGAAGGGGAAGTACGTCGGTTCAGGATAGTCCACGCGAAGCCGATATCCAGGCGATCTGCTATGCCAGCGTCCGGGACCTGCCCTTGGGGCGGAATGCGGTGGTGCCGAGCTGCCGGGCCTTCGAAAAACCGAAGCCGATCGCGTTTCAGAGCTGGCGGCTGCTGTTCGCCAGTGCGCGCGTCCAGGCGGTCCGTGACCGTCCCCGCCGGATGCGCGAGTGGCAGGTCTGCGACTTTGGCGAAGATCCCCGCATCGCCCCGCTTGTCCGTTCATCAGGCTGAGCTTGCCGTTACTGTGGAGAAATGCGTGGGAAATCGCACCTTGGAACGCGAAAGATTCGCATGCCGACGGCTACGCCGACCCCCTGCGAAGCCGGCAGGCGCCCTATGATGGGCCTTGGAGCGCAGCGGAAGTCGAGCGTGACGAAGCTCGTGGCAATGCGCGCGTCAATCCTTCAGGTGCTTCGCGAAGAAATCCAGCGTGCGACGATTGGCAAGGGCCGCCGCCTCGGCATTGAAATTGATGCCGTCGGGACGTGCGAAGGCGTGATCGACGCCGGGATAGTCCCAGATCGTCACCCTGGGGTGCTCGTCTAGGGCTTCATGAATCCGCTTCTGGGCGGCCTTGTCAACGAACTGGTCCTCTTCTGCAATGTGCAGCGCCAGATAGCCGGCCATGCTCTCGGCCTCATCAAGATGTGCGTCGATCCCGACCCCGTAATAGCCGACATTGGCATCGGCACTGGTCCTGCAGGCGGTCAGATAGGCGAGCAGACCGCCGAGGCAGTAGCCGACCGATCCGACCCGGCCGTTCACCGTCCGATGGGCGCGCAACGCCTTCAAAGTCGCGGCGATGTCCTCGACCCCCTTGTCGACATCGAAGGCCTTGTAGAGCTCGAAGGCCTTCTGCCATTCCTCATCGGTCTTGTCGGTCAGCTCGATGCCCGGCTCGATCCGCCAGAAGAGATCGGGGCAGAAGGCGACATACCCTTCGCCGGCCAGCCAGTCGCAGATTCGGCGCATGGCGGCGTTGACTCCGAAGATCTCCTGAATGACGACGATGCCGGGACCGCCGCCGCTCTCGGGCGTTGCCAGATAACCGCCGAACGAGCCACTGCCGTCACGGGCTTCGATGACGAGATCGCTCATGGGTGTTCTCCCTTGTCGTTAACCGGACCGGTCCGAGCCCTGTTTCCTGCGAAGGTTCCCTGCGCACTCATCTATCTAAAGTGATACGCCCGGATTGAAAAGACGCCGGAGACGGAAGGTCGCAACCACCCCTTCAGCATGCCAGCGCTCCTTCGAGAACCAGTAGCGCCCGCTTCGTCTCGATGCCCTCGCCGCCGGAATAGCCGACCAGCGCGCCGTCGCTTCCCACCACCCGGTGGCAGGGGATCAGGATCGGTAGCGGGTTGCGAGCGACCGCGCGACCGATCGCGCGTGGTACGCTTGCGACCTGTTCGGCGAGTTCGCGATAGGACAGCATCGTGCCGAAGTCGATCTCGCAAAGAGCCGCCCAGACCCGCCGTTCGAAGGCGCTTCCCGAGGGCGCCAGCGGCAGGTCGAAGGCGCGACGCCTGCCATCAAAATATTCGTGGAGCTGGCGCACGGCATCTTCGAGAAGCGGATCGCCGGCCGTCTGGTCCGGGACCCATCCCCATTCGAGCGCAACGAGCGCGCCCGCCTCGGCAAAAAGAGTCAGATCACCGACCGGCGAATGCAGCGAGCGTGCCCGCACCGTCACCGTTTCCGCCATTGCGCATTCTGGCCCTTTGTCTGTCATCATCGCGCCGTCTCCTCCTTGAGTGCCTGGATCAGCTCGTCGGCTTTTACCATCGGCGGTCCGCAGATCGTCCCGATGCACAGGATGGCGCGTGCAGGAGGTGCGCCTTGGCGGCGGACGAGAACGGCGCCGGGTGGCAGGTGGGACGATGCCGCCTCCAGCCATTCGCTCATGGTCGGATCATCGGCCGGCTCGGGCCCGATGATCGTCAGATGCAGCGGCCGGCGATGCCGGTCGAGCGCCGCGATTGCGCCGGCGACGGCGGCCGGATGACGGACCGCCGCGATCCGGCCCAGCGCCTGCGCCAGCGACTCGGCATAGGCCGTCCATGGCCCGGCCTCTTCAAGCAGGGCAAGCGCATCGAAGACTTCGAGCAGCAACGCCGTTCCGGCGGGTGTCGGCCCGTCGCTTTCGGCCAGCGGAGCAAAGGGGAGCCCCTCTTCTTCACCGAGACGATAGAGCCCGCTTTCCCGATCATGGAAACGCCGATGGGCTTCTTGAGCCAGCCCTGCCGCGATATCGACAAAATGTCGCTCGCCGGTCGCAAGATGCAGGGCGAGCGCAGCTCGGGCGAGCGCCGCATGATCCTCAAGCCCCGCGGCCGGTCCCTGTTGCCCGTGAAAGACGTGCCGAACGATGCCGCCGCGTCCGTCATCCAGCACATTCATCAGCGCATCGAAGGCCGATTGGGCGAAGTCAATCCACTCCCGGCGGTGGAAAACACGGCCGGCATCGGCAAGAGCGGCGAACATGAGGCCGTTCCATGCCGCGATCACCTTGTCGTCACGGGCCGGCCGGACGCGCGCTTCGCGCCGACGGTGCAGACGTTCATGAAGTTCGGCGAGCCGCGCTTCGTCCTCGGCATCCGTCCGCCAGGGTGCCAGGGGGCGACGATTGAGAACGATCCGCCCTTCGAGATGTCCGTCGGGGGGAAGCTCATGAAAGCGGGCGAAGAAGGCGAAATCCCGTCCCAGCACCGCTTCGAGCTCATCGCGACTCCATAGATAGAAGGCCCCCTCACGTCCTTCGCTGTCGGCATCGAGTGCCGCAGCGAAGCCGATCCCGTCCACCCGCATCTCGCGCATCGCCCATCCGACCAGATCTGCCGCGACGCGTGCGATCCAGAGGGCGGGGCGGGACTGTGCCATCTCGGCCAACAGGGCGAGGATTTCGGCATTGTCATAGAGCATCTTCTCGAAATGCGGCACGCGCCAGGCGCGATCCACCGCATAACGGGCAAAGCCGCCGCCGAGATGGTCATGAATGCCGCCGATGACCATCGCCCGGATCGCTGTCTCGGCGGCATCGCCCGCCGCCTCGCCGATGCCGGACAGCCGCCGCGCGCGCCAGAGTAGCCGGACGGCGGGAATCTGCGGGAACTTCGGCGCGCGCCCCAAGCCGCCTTCCTGCCGATCAACATCCTGCAACAGGCGTCGCGCCGCTTCTTCCAGCCGACCGTCGGCCGCACCTTCCCGGCCCGACCCCGAACGGGAGTTCACCGCCGGCCGGCGCGACTCGATCGCCGCCATCAGCGCGGCGGCCGCCTCTTCGGCGCGCTCGCGCTCATTGCGCCAGACATCGCTCAGACGGGCGAGCACCTGCGCAAAACCCGGCAGACCGCCGCGCGGGTCGGGCGGAAAATAGGTGCCGCCCGCAAACGGTCGTCCGTCAGGCAGCAGGAACATCGTCAACGGCCAGCCACCGGCCACCCCCAGGAAGGCGAGGGCGAGCTGGTAGAACGCATCGACCTGCGGAAACTCCTCACGATCGAGCTTGATCGGCACGAAATGCGCGTTGACGAGGGCGGCGATGGTCGGATCGCAAAAGGACTCGCGCGCCATCACGTGACACCAGTGACAGGCGGCATAACCGGCCGAGAGCAGGATCGGACGATCCCGTCGTCGGGCAAGCTCGCGCGACGCCCCGTCCCAGGGCTGCCAGGCGATCGGCTGATCAGCATGGGCACGCAGATAAGGCGAGCGACTCGATCCCAGACGATTGACGAGGCGGACGTCATGCGTGGCCATGGCGGGAAGCTTTCGTCGCTGCTAAGCTTATGTGGATCGTACCGCGATTCCAGCATGTCGGACAGTTCTCATGCAAGCGGCCATGCCGACGCGGAGCCGATGATGGAGCGGACAAGGGAGATGAGCGATGAAGGCGAAGATCGAAATCGACTGCACGCCCGAGGAGTTGCGCCGCTTTCTCGGCCTGCCGGACACGACGGCCCTGCAGCGAAGCCTTGAGGAGGGGATGACCCGGGCGATGGGCGATCTGATGAAGGATCCGGCGGCCTATCAGGATCTCGTGCGGCAATGGCAGGCTGAGGCACTCGGCGCGACTCGGCAGTTTCAAGAAATGATGGGCCGCTTTGCCGGCGCTTTCTCCGCCCCAGGATCCGGCCGAGAGGGCGGCGATGGCTGACAGGACGGCGAAGGAGGGGCAGCTTCGCGCAGCATCCGGGCATCGGCGGATCACGGGCGAGACGATCGTTGCGCTGGCCAGCGGCCGGGGTCGCGCCGGTATCGCCGTGTTGCGCGCCAGCGGGCCACGGGCCGGCGACTGCCTGAAGGCGCTCGGCGGCGGCCGCGCCCTTGATCTGCCGCGCCGCGCCGTCCTGGCGAAGCTGCGTGACCCGCAGGACGGCACCTTCCTCGATCAGGCGCTGGTACTTTGGTTTCCGGGCCCGGCGAGTTTTACCGGCGAGGATGTCGCCGAGTTCCATGTCCATGGCGGACCGGCGGTGATCGAAGGCGTATTGGGCGCTCTTCGCCGCTGTGAAGGGGTGCGGCTCGCACGGCCCGGCGAATTCAGCCGCCGCGCCTTTGAACACGGTCGCCTCGATCTCAGCGCCGCCGAGGGACTGCTCGACCTGATCGCCGCCGAGACACCCGCACAGCGCGATCAGGCTCTGCGTCAGATGGGCGGTGCTCTCGCCGAGCGGGTCGAGGCATGGCGAAGCCGACTACTCGCGGCGCGCGCCCGGATCGAGGCGCTGCTCGATTTCGCCGACGAGGATCTGCCCGAAGAGGACACACTGCTGGTTAGAGTCGAGAACGAGCTTGCGACGCTTGCCGAAGAAATTGCCGCCGCTCTCGCCGACGCCCGCCGAGGAGAACGGGTGCGCAGCGGCCTCAGGGTCGTTCTCGCGGGTCCGCCGAATTCTGGAAAATCCAGTATAATCAATTGGATGGCAAAGGAGGAGGTGGCAATCGTCTCACCCGAACCGGGAACCACCCGCGATGCCCTGGAGGTGCGCTTGGAGCTGGCCGGAATGGTGGTGCGAATGATGGATACCGCGGGCCTGCGATCGGCCGGCGGGGCGATCGAACAGGAAGGCATGCGCCGCGCCCGACGCCATGCCCGCGAGGCCGATCTTTGCCTGATGGTCCATGATCTGACTGCGCCCATGCTCGACAGGCAAGGGCACGGAATCTCAGATGGTGGAGTTGCCGCCTGGCGGGTCTGGAACAAATGCGACCTGGATTCAAGAACCCCGCCCGGTCGGCGGGGGGATGGCGAATATGTCGTCTCGGCAAGGACGGGTGCCGGGCTGGATCTGCTGATGGCCGATCTCGAATCATGGGCGGCGCGTGCAGCAACGGCTGGCGAGTCGGCGATCGTTACCCGCGCCCGCCATCGCGAGGCGCTCGAAGACACGACCGAGGCGATCGATGCGGCCCGACGGCACCTGATGGGTGCGGATCTTGTCCTGACGGCGGAAGAGCTGCGGCGGGCATCGGATGCGCTCGGCCGGATTACCGGCCGTGTCGGGGTGGAGGATATGCTTGACGCTCTTTTCGGGGAATTCTGCATCGGCAAGTAGCCGCCGAGGAAGTCGGGAAGGGGTTCGGCGTGTTTCACGTGAAACATGACCTGCGGGAAGGAAGGGCAGGGGCGACAGAACCCGCCTCTCCGGTTTGACCCGGGCTCGCGAATCCCCTATCAGACGCCCGTGTCATTGTGCCCGCAAGCAGAATGGAACATCCATGACGGAGACGCGCGGATATGACGTGATCGTCGTCGGAGGCGGCCATGCTGGGTGCGAAGCGGCCGCCGCGGCCGCACGCCTCGGCGCGCGGACGGCGCTGGTCACCCATCGTCGCGAGACGATCGGGACGATGTCCTGCAATCCGGCGATCGGGGGGCTGGGCAAGGGACATCTGGTGCGCGAGATCGATGCCCTGGATGGCCTGATGGGCCGGGTCGCCGATCGTGCCGGCATTCACTTCCGGATGCTCAATCGCCGCAAGGGGCCGGCGGTCTGGGGGCCGCGGGCGCAGGCGGACCGGGTCCGCTATCGGCAGGCCATGCAGGAGGCGCTGGCGGCACTTGCTCCGATGCTCGAGATCATCGAGACGGCGGTCGGCGATTTGCTGCTGGATACGGACGGGCCCGGAATGCCGACGGTTCGGGGCGTGGTGGGCGAGACCGGAGAGGAAATTCTTGCGCCGCGCGTCGTCGTCACCACCGGTACCTTTCTCGGTGGCATGATCCATCTCGGCGAAGAGCGCTGGCCGGCGGGACGGATCGGTGAACAGCCTTCGAACGCGCTGGCGCGGACTTTTGCGCGGCTCGCTCTGCCGCTCGGCCGACTGAAGACCGGAACGCCGCCGAGACTGGCCCGCGAGAGCATCGATCCTTCCGTTCTCGAGGTCCAGACGGGCGATGATCCGCCCGAGCCCTTCTCGGCTCTCACCGAACGGATCCCGCTGCCCCAGCTGGCCTGCCATATCGCCCGAACCACCGCCGAGACGCACGCGATCATTCGCGCCAATCTCGATCGCGCACCGATCTTTTCGGGCAGCATCGAGGCGAGGGGGCCGCGCTATTGTCCTTCGATCGAGGACAAGGTGGTCCGTTTCGCGCACCGGGAAAGTCACCAGATCTTCATCGAGCCGGAGGGGCTGGACAGCGATCTCGTCTATCCCAACGGCATTTCCACCAGCCTGCCGCGGGATGTCCAGATTGCCATGGTCCGATCCATTCCCGGCCTGGAACGTGCCGAGATCCGCCAATACGGCTATGCCATCGAATATGATTTCATCGACCCCCGCTCGCTGTGGCCGCATCTTGAGAGCCGAAGGCTTGCCGGCCTTTATCTCGCCGGTCAGATCAATGGGACCACCGGCTATGAGGAAGCCGCCGCCCAGGGTCTGATCGCCGGTGCGAATGCCGCGCTCTCGCTTGCCGGCGACCGGGAAGCGAGCGGCGAGACGCTGCTGGCCGGCGG
>RFIU01000169.1 GCA_003695555.1 Alphaproteobacteria bacterium | reverse complement strand
GGCCTCGGCGCTGACGATGGAGCGGCGCGCTTCGGCTTCGACCCGGGCGAACTGAAGGCGGTCATCAATCACCATGGCCTTCCCTTCGATCTTGGCGAACGGATCCATGAACTCGCCCGTGCGATGCGGGTCGAGAGCCTGACCGAGGCACTGGCCCAGGCATTCGGTACGCTGCTGCGCTTTCGGCCCTTTTCGTTTCCGGCCGACAGGCCCTTGATGCTGGTCGGTCCGCCGGGAGCGGGCAAGCCGGTGACGCTGGCCAAGCTCGCGGCCGAGGCCCTGCTGGCCGGGCAGCGGGTTCGCCTGATCTCGACCGACCTGGTCAGAGCGGGCGGGCTCGATCAGCTGCGTTCCTATGGCGAGCGGATGAAGCTGCCGGTCGCCGCCGCCGAGGACCCCGACCGCCTGGCCCGTCTGGTCGGCGATGCCCTGCATGCGCGGGGCCCGGCACGGACCGATCTGGTGCTGATCGACACTGCCGGGGTCAATCCGCTGAGAATCGAAGAGATGGAGCGCACCATCCGGCTGGCACGCGCTGTCGATGCCGAGCCGCTGCTGGTGATGGCGAGCGGCACGGATCCGGTGGAAGCCGGCGAAAACGCCCGCATCTTCGCCGAAATCGGTGCCCGCCGAATGGTCGCCACCCGGATCGATGCCGCGCGACGCCACGCCATGCTCGTAAATGCACCACGTCAGGGGCACCTGGCGATCGCCGGCTGGTCGGCAAGCCCCTATCTCGCCGATCCGCTGGTTGCTCCGTCAGCCTGGCGGCTGGCCGAACTGCTGACGCGCCTGCCGGCTCCGCAAACGGTCAGCCATGCTGCCGGTCGGGCGCAACAGGAACTTCCGCAAAAGATGAAGGTTGAGCGATGATGACCCGCGAGGAACGCAAACTGATCACGGTCGCCAGCGGCAAGGGCGGTGTCGGCAAGACCTGGCTTTCGGTGACCCTCGGCCACTATCTCGCCAGCCGCGGCCGGCGCGTCCTGTTGTTCGATGGTGATCTCGGGCTTGCCAATGTCGATATTCAGCTCGGGCTGACCCCGCGACGCGATCTTGGTGACGTGCTCTCCGGCGAAGCCTCGATCGCCGAGGCCGTCACCCCGATCACCACCGGAATCGAGGCGCCGGGGCGTTTCGAGGTGCTGGCCGGCAAGTCCGGCTCTGGCGCTCTCGGCGGACTCAATGCCGCCGCCCTTATCGCCCTGCGCCAGGATCTGATCGAGGCGGCGGTGGACTATGACCATGTCCTGCTGGACCTTGCCGCCGGCATCGAGCCCTCGGTCGCGATCCTCTCGCAGCATCGCGGCACCGTGCTGGTCGTTCTGAGCCCCGATCCGACCTCGCTGACCGATGCCTATGCCTATATCAAGCTGCTGCATCAGCGCCGTCCTGACGCCGATATCCGGATCGTCGTCAACATGGCGAAGTCGAAGCGCGAGGGCGAGCGCACCTATGAAGCCCTGCGCAAGGTGTGCCGTTCCTTCCTGCGCTGCGACCCGCCGCTTGCCGGGATCATACGGCTCGACCCCAAGGTGCGCGACGCGATCCGACAGCAGACCCCGCTGCTCGCCCGCCATCCGCAGTGCGATGCGCTGGACGGGATCGAACGGATCGCCGAACCTTTTCTGAAGCCCGCTCCTGCCGAAGCATCATAAGACATCGCGCTGGTCGCGGCTCGCGGTTCTCGCTCCGGCCCTTCCCGGGTGGCCCCTTCAAGGGGTCGGCTATACTCTCGATGAAAGCCGGCCGATCGCACGGATCAGCCGCTCGATCTCATCTTCGGTATTGTAATAATGGGGCGAGACGCGCACCGCCGCATCAATGCCGCGCGGGCCGAGGTCGAGCGGCGTATGCTCGGCGCGCGATACCTGAACCGCGATGTCCTGCGCCTCCAGCGCCGCCTTGATCCCATCCGCCGACAGGCCGTGGTATCGGAAGGTGACGATCGCCGCCCGCGAACCGGGCGGATCGCACGGCTCGATTCCCGGAAGGGCAGCCAGCCGCTCACGCAGCATGCCGGCAAGGCGACGGGCGCGCGCACCGGCCCGCTCGATCCCCACCTCCTCCAACAGGGCAAGCGCCGCCCCGAAGCCCAGCCGGGCCGCGACATTCTTTTCCCAGGCCTCGAAAAGACGCGCGTCATCGCGCAGTTGAAAATGCTGTGCATCGATCCAGCGGGCCGAATTGTTCATCAGAAAGACGGGATCGAGGTGCCGGCGCATCTCGGGGGTCACTGCCAGAAAACCGACTCCGCGTGGTCCGCGCAGGAATTTGCGCGCCGTGCCGACCAGCATGTCGCAGCCGATCTCGCGCATGTTCACGGACATCTGACCGAGCGACTGACTGGCATCGAGCAGAAAGGGCACCCCGGCCGCGCGGGCAAGCCTGCCCACCGCCGCGACATCGTTCACCTGACCGCAGGATGATGAAACCTGCCCGATGGCGACGAGAGCGACATTTCCCTCGTTCAGCCATTCCTCGAGGAGGCCGATGTCGAGCGCGTGCTCTACGCCCGTCGCCGGCAGTACCCGCAATTGCGCCCCGACACGTCGACACCGGTGAAGAAGGTCGAAATAGTTGCCGACATATTCATTGAAGGCGGTGACGACGACCTGTTCGCGCGCGAGCGGGACCGAATGCAGCAGGCGGGCGAAGGCTTCCGAGGCAGAGGATGTGAGCGCGACATCTTCGGCCTGAATGCCGAGGAGATGAGCGAGCCGGCGATAGACATCCTCGGCTTCGGCCATCGTGCGCTCTTCGGCGACATAGCCGCCGACATCGGCTTCAAGCGCAAGATGGGCACGGATGCGTTCGACCACCGTTGCAGGCATCAGCGCGGAACCCGCATTGTCAAAATGCGCGCGCCGAGCCGCGCCCGGTGTCGCACGCCGCAGCGCTGCGAGCTCATCGTCGGTGAAGTCCGGGTCGCGCATACCGCTCTCCTTTCATGCCAGGCGACGGCCCTTCTTGCCCGGCGGGGCGGTCATGCTTTCGACACATTCGCGGAGCAACCAGCCGCCCGGGCACCGCGCCCTCATGATTCGCAGTTGATGCAAAAAGACTTGCCCGGCGCAAGGCTTGTTGGGTATTGCTGCAAAGGCTTTGCCGGCGTGCCGGGCCGGTCGCGATCATGAAACCGGATATCCACATCGGCGCTAAAGAGGGGCTTCAGCCTTGGGTTCGACGGCACTCGACAGCACGACGCTCGCGAAACCGACGCCGACAGGCGATGACCTTCCCCGCCGTCTCGGTGACTTCAACACACTTGTTGAGGCGCTCGAATATGCGGCGCACGGCAAGCGCGGCCTGAACTTCTATTCGGCCCGCGGCGAGCTCGAAGAGATCGCGACCTATGCCGATCTGCGTCGCCGTGCGCTCGAGATCGGCCGCAAGCTGAGCGGCCTCGGCTATGAGGCAGGCGAGCGCATCGCCCTGATCGCCGAAACCAGTCCTGACTTCGTCGCCTTCTTCCTCGGCTGCCAGTATGCCCGGATTCTGCCGGTCCCCTTGCCGCTGCCGACCTCGTTCGGGGGGCGTGAGGCCTATGTCGAACAGCTGCGCAACCAGTTGAAGAGCTGCGCTGCCTCCGCACTGGTCGGGCCGAGCGCGATGTTGGACATCCTGAAGCAGGCGGGCGAAGGCGCCAGGATGGATTTCGTCGGTTCGCACGACGACTTCGCCGCCATGCAAGCGCCGGAAGGACCGATCCGGCTGCCGCAGCCGGATGATGTCGCCTATCTTCAATACTCGTCGGGTTCGACGCGATTTCCTCACGGCATCGCCGTCACGCATCGCGCCGTCGTCGCCAACTGCCGGGGACAGGGGCGCGACGGCGTCCAGCTGCGCGATGATGATCGCTGCATTTCCTGGCTGCCCTTCTATCATGACATGGGACTGGTCGGCACGCTGCTGACCCCGATCGTCAATCAGGTATCGGTGGACTATCTGGCAACGGAAGATTTCGCCCGTCGGCCGCTGCAGTGGCTGCGGCTGATGTCGCGCAATCGCGGTACCATCTCGTACAGTCCCACCTTCGGTTACGAGATCGCGGCACGGCGCGCCGGAGAGGATCTCGTGCGTCAACTCGACCTTTCCGCATGGCGCGTCGCCGGCATCGGCGGCGACATGATCCGCCCCGACGTCCTGCGCCTGTTCGTCGAGGTCTTCGGACCGGCCGGTTTCCGTGCGCAGGCCTTCGTGCCGAGTTACGGGCTCGCCGAATGCACGCTCGCGGTTTCCTTCATGCCGCTCGATCGCGGCATCGAGGTCGATGTCGTGGACGAACGGGTTCTCTCCGGCGAGCGTCCGATGAAGGACACGACGGACGAGACGAAAACCGCGATGAACGGCAATGCCAGTGGTACCGCTGGGGTCGTCACCCGCGAGGTCGTCAATTGCGGACGCATCCTTCCCGACCACGAGCTTGAGATCCGCGACGAGGACGGAAACGCCCTCGGTGAACGCGAAGTCGGGCGCATCTTCGTGCGCGGTCCGAGCGTCATGAAGGAATATTTCCGCGACGAGCAGGCGACCTGTGCGGTGCTCTCACCGGACGGCTGGCTGGATACCGGCGACATGGGCTACATGCGTGACGGCTTTCTCTATGTCGTCGGGCGCGCCAAGGACATGATCATCGTCAATGGCCGCAATCACTGGCCGCAGGACCTGGAATGGGCGGCCGAACAGCTCCCCGATGTCCGCTCGGGCGATGTCGCGGCGATATCGCTTCCCGGCTCCCGCAATGAGGAAGTGCCGACGGTTCTCGTCCATTGCCGGCTGCGTGACGAACAGGAACGCGCCGCCTTCGCCGAACGTGTCCGCCGCCAGGTGCAGGAATCGACAGGCGTCAACTGCCGGGTCGTGCTGATCCCGCCGCGCACGCTGCCGCGCACTTCTTCGGGCAAGCTGAGCCGAACGAAGGCACGCCAGCAGTTCCTCTCCGGCGCGATTCCCGCTCTCGACCAGAAGACCGCCTGAAGCTGCGCCAGGGCGCGTGCAGGATCGCCATGGCATAGGCGTCCCCGTCTTGATGATGCCGCAAGGTCAGGAGCGCCGTTCCATGCGGATCGCGATTACCGGTGCCACGGGATTCGTCGGCCGTTCCCTGCTCGCCGACGAAACTTTGGGCGAGCATGAGCGGGTGGCCTTGACCCGTCGCCCCCCGCCGGAAGGTCCGGCGCCCATGAAGCTGCGCTGGGTACGCGGTGCGCTTGAGGACTCGCAGGCGCTCGCCCGCCTGGTCGAAGGGGCGGACCTGGTCATCCATATCGCCGGCCTCGTCAAGGCACGCTCTGCCGGGGAATTCTTCGCCGTCAACGAAGAGGGAACCGCCCGCCTGCTGCGCGCGATGGAGCGGCATGCGAGTGCGGATGCACGGCTGCTGCTGGTCTCGTCGCTTGCCGCACGCGAGAAGGATCTCAGCCCCTATGCGGCTAGCAAGCGCGCCGGCGAGCGAGTCGTCGAAGAAGGGCTGGCACCCGAACGCTGGACGATCCTGCGCCCGCCGGCCCTCTATGGACCGGGTGATCGCGAAATGCTGCCCCTGTGGCGGGCTGCCGGGCGTGGCCTGCTGCCTGCGCCGGCCGGCGCGCAACAGCGCCTTTCGCTGCTTCATGCCGAGGATCTGGTCCGCCTGATCGCACGCTGGTGCGCCCCCGATGCCGCCACTGCGCTTGCCGGCCGCATTTTCGAGATCGATGACGGCCGAGGCGGTTATTCGGCCGACGAGCTCGCCTGCATTCTCTCACGCGTATGGGGGCGCGCAGTCCGGGTACTTGCGCTGCCGCGCCCTCTGGTCGCGACGGCGGCGGCGATCGGCGGGACGATCGGTCGTTTGCGAGGCGAAGCGGTGATGCTCACGCCCCACAAGCTGCCCGAGTTGCTGCATCCCGATTGGGCGGTCGGACCGATGGACGAAACACTGCTCGCCCACTGGCATCCGGAGATCGACGCGGAACGGGGAATCCGTCGCACCCTCCTTGCCGTCGGCGCGCCCATTCCGACCTGAGGCTTCATCGCCAAGGCGAGCCGCGCTTCAGGAACCGGAATCGCCCGTCTTCTTCTCCTCTCCCGTCTTTTTCGCCTGGCCCGTCTTCTGCTTTGCGCCACCCTTCGGTTCACCGGGGCGCACGAGATCCTCGCGATGGACCAACAGCTGCCTGACGGTGGAGGCGGGAATCAGCAACGCCCAGCCATGGGCGAGATGCCGCAGACGCCGGGCTTGTGCGAGGGTGTCGCGGGCGCTCCGGGCACTATCGCCCTTGCCTTCCTCGTCTTCCTTGCCTTCCTCGTCTTCCTTGCCTTCCTCGTCTTCCTTGCCTTCCTTGTCATTCTTGACGGTAGAGCCGGAACCGGCGGCAAGTTCTCCCTCGCCCTCGCCGGGCCCCTGCTGGGCGGCATTCTCGTCCGTCTGCGATGCGGAGTCACGCTTGGCCAGTGCGGCCGTTTCGGGTTCGACCGAAGCGTCGAGCAGCAGCCAATGGTCACCTGTGTGATCATCGGACGGATACAACGCCATCTTGATCAACAGTCCGTCAAAGGTCGTCACCTCTATGACTGCTGCCGGCTTGCGGGCTTCGAAACCGGAGGCCGGCCGCACGTCCTTGAGCGCCACATAGCCGAGCGCATTGACGACGTGATCGGTCGGCCGATAGCCCTTGTAAACCTCGCCCTTCTTCATTTCCACGAATACGAAGTCGCCACCCGGCGCATCGCGGCGAATGGTCAGCGTCTCGCCGTCGGTGTGGTGAATGACGAGCGAGCGCACCCGAGCAAAGTCGAGATCAAGAATACTGTCCGGCAGCCAGGTACCGGCTTCCGCCTTGATCTCGGGCAGGCCGGTGACGAGCAGAACGCGGGCCTCTCCCTCACGTCGGACGAAGGTTTCGAAACGGCGCTGGCGGGGAATGAACATGCGCTTGCCGACATGAAGATCGACAAGGGTACCGCCCTCACCCTTCCCGTCGCCGGCGGCACGAAGGATCAGCCGCTTCTCATGTTTCGGGTCGAGCTCCAGTCGCGCATAATATTTCGGCTTGTCAGTCTTGCGGGCGACGATTTCGGTGCGTACCAGCCCCTTCAGCATGCGCCGGACCTTTTCCGGATCGGCCGGATAGCCGTCTTTTTCGGCGAGCCGCCAGTCCTCGCCCTCTTGCTTCAGGTGAACGGCCGTTCGGTAACCGGTGATCTCGATCGCCCGGGTTTCGTTGATGCGGCGATCGAGTGCCGGATAAAGTTTATCATGCCCACCCTGAGGTGTTCCCTGCTGCTGCGCCTCGCCGAACAGCAGCCACACCGCGATCAATACCGCGATCAGGGTGAGCCAGCCGAGAATCGTCGTCATGCGCGCGTTCATCGCCGTATCCCCCTACAGCCTTTGATGATGGACATCACCCGCTCCGGTCAGGTGACGTGCCGGCCACGCCGGCGGCGCACCCAGACCAGGATGAGAGAGCCGACCACCAGCAGCAGCGGTACCAGCAGAATATTGATCACCGCCAGCACCGTCTTGAGCCGTTCGATGTCGGCCACCAGTTCGCGCTGAACGGCGCGAAGCTGATGGCGGATCTCCAGCACGCGGGCCCGGAACCGCTCAATCTCCTCTTCCTGCGCCGGGGTCAGTACGCCTCCGCCTTCGGGCTTCTTCGATTCGAGCTCGTCGAGCCGTTTCTGTGTCAGCTCCAGCTCCTGCTGCAGTTGCCGTTCCTTTTCCAGCAGGCGGTCCTCGGCCTGTCGGCGCAGTTCCTCGACGACGACGAAGGGGCGCTCCTTGACCCCGCGACCACGCAGCGAGATCAGCGCATCGGAACCCGCCAGATTGTCCACCGCATTGGCCAGCAGCGATGCATTGTCCGCCATCGGAACGAAGACCTTGCGACCCATGAAGTCCTGCACGCGTACCCAGAAGCGATCGTCGAAAAGATCCGAATCCGCGCCGATGATCAGATGAATCGGTGCGGCCGAATGCTCCAGCTGCGCAGGCCCTTCGACTGCATCCGGCTTCCCATCGCCCTTGCCGGCATCCTTCCTTTCATCCGCAATACCGGGCGGGCCGTCGGGAAAGGCGGTATCGACCGCGCCATTGACCCGCACGACGAGATCATAGGTCTTCTCATCCGGCTTGAAATCCTTCCAGAAACCGTCAATGTCGGGAATGCCCCGCCCGAGACTGGCATCGACGAGGACGGAATCGGCGCTCGAGCGCAGCAGCGGCTCGATCGTCGTCTTCGCCCCCTCAAGCGCATGGATCGCCCCGACACTTGCCATGTTGACGGTTTCAAGATTGGCGGTCACCGGATCCTCGCGATCGAGATGCCCGGGATCGACATGCAGCCAGAGCGGATAGCTCTTGATCGAATCGGGCCCATAACCGCCGACATTCACCCGCTGCGCCAGACCCCGGTCGGCGATGATCTTGCCCGGCACCACTTCGACACCCCATTTCGCGAACAGCCTGCCCAGCACCTTGTCCGACGAGATCGGCACGAAAGCGGCCGGATTGCGCGGATCGCGATTGACGGATGCTTCCGAAAAGGGATCCACGAAGATCACCGCCCGGCCGCCCTTCAGCACGAACTGATCGATCAGATAGAGCTGTCCGTCATCCAGCTTCGGCGGGTGAATGATGACGAGAATGTCGGTTCCTTCAGGAATCTTGCGGAAACCGGGTGAGAGATCCTCGATCGTGAAGAACTGCTTCAATTGATCATAGATCGCCCAGCCCGGATCGCTGTCCTGACCGAAGCCCGGCAGCCCCTTCGGCTTCATCGGCAGGGCGGTGAGCAGCGCCACGGTCGGCCGTTCGCCGGATGCGACATTGGCGATCACCTTGGTCAGATCGTATTCGAGCAGGTCTTCGCGCTCCTGATTGAAGAAGGGAATCACCGCCTGCCGATCGGTCGTATCGCGAACCACGAGGCCGAGATAGATCTTGCGCCCGTCGGGCGTCGGCACGCCCTGCAGTCCGGCGCCCACCGCTTCGTCCTCTTCCGGTGAGAAGGGCTTCGGATCGACAAAGCGCACCTTCAGCCGACCGCCCGAAATCGCCTGATATTCGCGCAGCAGATCACGGATGCGCCGCCCGTAGGCGAAGAGCTGCGGATAATCGCGTGCTGCCTCTTCGGAGAAGAAGAAGGTCGCATCCAGGGGATCTTCCAGCCCCTTGAGCACCTTCTTCGTGCTGTCCGAGATGGTATAGAGGCGGTCCTGCGTGAGGTCGATCTTCAGCCCGCCGCCGAGACGTTCGAGAATGACGTTGAAGGCGAAGAAGAGCACCACTGCCATGACGGTGGCGATCAGGATCCGGTTCCGGTTTGCAGCCTTCATTTCAGCCGGCCTCCCGCTTGGTATCGACGATCAGCGTAGTGACGAACAGCCAGAGTGCGATCACGCTCGCGAAATAGAAGACATCCTTCGCATCCAGGATTCCCTTCGAAATCTGCTCGAAATGGGTCAGGAAGGAAAAGCCCGCGATCATGTTGACGAAGAATGCCGGCAGCCAGCCCTCGAGAAACGAGAGCACCATCGGCAGACCCGAGACCGTGAACAGAAAGCTGAGCGCCGCACCCAGCACGAAGGCGACCACCTGAGAGCGGGTTACCGCCGACATCGCCATGCCGATCGCCAGATAACCGCCGGCCATCAGCCAGCTCCCGAGATAGCCGGCGAGGATCACGCCATTGTCGGGGTCGCCCAGGTAATTGACGGTGATCCACAAGGGGAAGGTGAGTGCGAGGGCGATGCCGGCAAAGATCCACGCGGCGAGATATTTGCCGAGGACCGCTGCGGAAAAGGGAATGGGCAGGGTCAGCAGCAGCTCGATGGTACCCGACTTGCGTTCTTCCGCCCACAGCCGCATCGCAACGGCGGGGATGAAGAAGAGATAGAGCCAGGGGTGAAAGACGAAGAAGGCGTCGAGATTCGCCTGCCCCCGCTCGAAGAAGCCGCCGACATAGAAGGCGAAGGAGCCCGCAAGAACCAGGAAGATGACGATGAAGACCAGCGCCAGCGGGGTCGAAAAATAGCTCCGCAGCTCGCGCTTGGCGACACTTCGCATTGCCGACATCAGGCCGCCTCCCTTGTCGTGTCGTCGGTGATCTGATCATCAGAGCGGGTCAGCCGCCGGAAGACGTCATCCAGCCGTCCGGGGTCCAGCGCGATCTGCCGCACCGGGATTTCCGCCGCTTGCAGCGCCGCGCGCACCGGATCGAGCAGTTGCGCGCCCTCATCCGGCAGCACCGCGAATTCCACCATCTCGCCGGCCATCCGCTGCTCGACGGCGGCCACACCGGCCAATTCCTCAAGAAGAGCGCGCGCGCGTTCGGCATCCGCGGCGGCGAGCTGAAGCAGGACGGCCAGATGATAGAGTGACCGCGCGCGCAGCTCCGCCGGCGTGCCGTCGGCAACGATGCGGCCGTGGTCGATGATCACCGCTCGCGTGCACAGCGCTTCGACCTCTTCCAGAATATGGGTCGAGACGATGATCGCCTTGTTCGGCGCCATCCGTTCGATCAGTTCGCGCACATCATGCTTCTGATTGGGATCAAGGCCGTCGGTCGGCTCGTCGAGGATCAGCACATCAGGATCATGAAGGATCGCCTGCGCCAGGCCGACGCGGCGGCGATACCCTTTCGAGAGCGTCTCGATCCGTTGATGCAGGACCGCTTCGATCCGCACCGCGGCAATCGCCTCAGCCAGGGCGGAGGTACGGCGCGCACTCTCCAGCTCGCGCACATCGGCGATGAATTCGAGAAAGCCGGCCACCGTCATGTCGTCATAAAGCGGCGCGCCTTCCGGCAGATAGCCGAAGCGGCGCTTGGCGGCGAGCGGTTCGCCGACGATGT
>RFIU01000168.1 GCA_003695555.1 Alphaproteobacteria bacterium | reverse complement strand
GTATCGGTGGGACGCACGACATAGGGGGTGACGACGACGACCAGCTCGGACTCCTGTTGGCGGAAGCGATCGGATCGGAACAGGGCGCCGAGCACCGGCAGATCACCGAGCCCCGGAAATTTTCGCAGATCCTGGGTGACCGTGTTCTGCAGCAGGCCGGCGATCGCGAAGCTCTGACCGGAGGAAAGTTCGACCGTCGTCTCCACCCTCCGGGTCGAGAGCGCCGGCACCGAGATCCCCGAGATCGTCACCGCTCCATTATTGGAAAGCTGGCTGACCTCGGGCGCGACGCGCAGGGTGATCTTGTTGTCGGCACGCACGATCGGCGTGAAGGCGAGCTGGACGCCGAACTGGCGGAACTCGATCGCAAGCTGGCCCAGCGACTGCGGAACCGGGACCGGAAATTCACCGCCGGCGAGGAACTTCGCCGTCTCGCCGGATACGGCCGTCAGATTGGGTTCGGCAAGGACCGTGACGAGGCCGTGATTTTCCAGCGCATCGATTACCGCATTGAGATCGACATTATTGCCGAGGCGCGAGATGGACAGGCTGTCGGTGGCATTCGGGTCGCGCAGCAGCCCGGCCAACGGTCCGCCGACATTGCCGAGCTCCGGCCGGCCGGCGAGGATGTTCCGTCCGGTCGCCAGGCCGATCATCGTGTTCGAACCGAGATCGAACAGCGACTGCCAGTTGACCCCTAGCTGCTTCAAGGTCTGGCGTCCGACCTCGGCGAATTTGACCCGCAGATTGATCTGCGTCGGCTGGGTGACCCGGATACGGTTCGCCACCTCCATCTTCAGATACTGCCTCGCATAGCGTTCGGCCGCCTCGGCGTCTTCGGGCGAAGCGGCGATGCCTTCAAGGATCGCAACCCCGGGCGCCAGCCGTACATCGATCATCGCATTCGGCAGCGCTTCCTTGAGCAGCGCCTCGAGCGGCGCCGGATCGGTCGCGACGACCAGCTCGGCCGCATAGACGGGCCGATCGTCGGCAGCGAGCGCATAAAGAGAGGTGACCCCTGCCGCCTTACCCAGCACATAGATCAGACGCGGCGATTTTACCTGCACGTCAGCTATGCGCGGATCGGCAACGAAGATGTCGCTGGCCGGCCGTTTGAGGCGCAGCAGGACCCCCTTGCCCCGCTCAAGGGTGAGGGTTTCCTGCCCCGTCCCCAGCTGGGTGGCCGAAGGTGCCGGACCCGTGCGCACCGCCGGGGCGGCGCCTGCCCGACCCGCCGCCAGCACCGTGAGCAGCACGAACAGCGCCGACAGCAGAGCGTGGCGACGAACGCGCCGTGCGAAGGTTTCCGAGAAACGATCCGGATGCGTCATCACGATCCTCTCCCCGACATGGCTGAACGAGACTTCCGCGAAAGATCGACGACCTGCGGCTTGTCTCCCCGCACGACCCGCACCAGCACGCCCCGACGCGGATCTTCCGCTGGCGGCAGAAGGCGAGAGACATCGGCGTCCCAGGTATGGCTCAATGTCCGCGCCAGCGGCTGGTCGCCGGCAGCGGCCTCCTGACCGTCATGGGCCAGCGAGCGCAGGCTGAGCATCAGCGACCCCATCTCCTGGACGAGCGCGATCCGCTCGGCGATCTTCGGGGTCACCTCCAGCGTGACGGTTCTGCCCGGCTGCGCCTTGCCATCGGCAGCTTCGGTGCGCGTGTCAATCGCGAGCACCCGGACATTGCCGACCACCGTTTCGCTTGCGAAGTGCTCGTAACCGGACGGATCGACGATTCGATGATTGAGGATCACGTCCACCCGATCGCCGGGAAAGATGAAACCGGCGACGCCGGTCACCGCATCGACGGGCACCGATACCGCGCGCATTCCCGGCGTCAGGGCGGCGGCCAGAAAGCCGCGCTCACCGGGTGCGACCAGCGCCCCCTTCGGGATCGGGGCACCGGCGGGCAGGGCATGACGGACGACATGACCGACATAACGGGCCGTATCGCCGGCCTCGTCCACGCGGATATAGGCGTCGTTCATCGCAGGATCAGGCCAGGACTGGGCGACGAGATCATCGGCGCCCAGAATATGGCCGAAGGACAATGGTCGGCGGGCGACGAGTATCCGCACGCCTGTCCTGTCGGGGGCAACGGCCTGCGGGGCGGCCGCCGGCGCCGCCTCGCGCTGGACGACGGCGAGCCGGGCGATCCAGGCGGCACCGCCGGCGAAGACGAGTGCGAGAACGATCAGCATCAGACTGCGCGCGGATGGCATGGCGAATGCTCCTTCCTGTTATCTGTTCCCCCGGCCCGCTCAGCCGGCCCACGGTGATGGTGTGGCCAAGGCGGCAAGCGCGGATGACGGATGCCAGAGGGCCGCCCAGCCACCGATGGCGATCGCCACGCCATAAGGCAGGCTTGCGGTGCGGGCGGAAGGAGGGTGCGCGCCGAAACGAGCGCGCACCAGCATGGCAAGAGCGAGCAGACCACCGCTAACCGCCATCACCAAGAGGAACAGCGGCCAGCTGCTGAGCGGCAGTGCAAGCGCGAGCGCCGGGATCAGCTTTGCATCGCCACCGCCGAACGCTCCAAAGGCGAAGAGAACGAGGCTGGCTGCGAACAATGCCAACAGTGCCAGCCAGTGTTCGGGCTGCATCGCATTTCCGCCTACCGTCGCGCGAAGCAGCGCCACGAGAGCGATAAGAGCGACGAGATGGTTGGAAATTCGCCGCTCGCGCAGATCCTGCACTGCAGCAAGAAGCAGCAGAATGGACAGGATTATCGACAAAATTTCGATCATTTTTCTTCTTTTCTCTACCCGCACCGTGCCTTCAAAAAGGAAACTAGGCAGAGCGCTTTAAGAATCGGTGTAATGAAGGATAAAATTTTCTCTTGTTTGGCGGATGGATCCGGATATGCAGGCCAATCTCCGATGGACCGCTCACCGGCATCCCCCAGATGAGCAGGCCTTCAGCCACCCGCCGAGATGGCGGCAGAGGACGACCGGAGTGGGAAGATCAATCGGGGGTCAGTCGAAATCCTCGTCGGGCGCCTCGGGATCAAAGCCCAGTAGCGCCCAGCTTTCGCGCATATGAGGCGCTAGCGGCGCACGAATATCGAGCATTCCTTCACCGCTTGGATGCGGCAGGCGAATGCGGCGGGCATGCAGGTGCAGACGGTCGGCAATGCCGCCGCCGAGAAAGGCGGCGCGTCCACCGTATTTGCCGTCGCCGACGATCGGAT
>RFIU01000016.1 GCA_003695555.1 Alphaproteobacteria bacterium | reverse complement strand
TCTTTTTCGCTCACGTCCGGGACACTCCTTTGCATTCCCCTACATTGCACATGATTATCGCTCGCAGATAATCCTGTGCGCCGGCCCTGTCCACCCCGGAATCGGTGATCAGTGATCGGTAATCGGAGATCGGTCATCAGTGATCGGTAATCAGTCATCAGTCATCACGGATCTCCGATCGGTATGCGGAAACCTGTGCTCTTGGTCATGACGAGGCCAATGCCAAGATCCTTGCGGCAATCGGTGCATAGTCCGGGAAACGCCGAGGCGGGATCCAAGGATTGCCCGATTGCCATCAAATGAAATCCGGTCACCCATCACAGGCCACCGATCTCAGATCACCCATCACTGACCACCGATCTCAGATCGCCGATCACTGATCCCCGATCCCCGGCTAGGATTTTGGTTTAGCCGGGCGCGGCGAAGGCGTCTTTTGCCCTTTGCAGGCAAGGGCGATTGTTCTAGCCTTCCGTCATCTTTTCCCGCCGCCATCATTGGGTCTGCATGGGGGATGCGCCTGCTTCCGGCGGGAAGGACCGCGAGGATCACCAATAACGGGAATCGGGATCATGGACTGGAAACGGATACTTCTGGCGGGCGTCTGCGTCGGCCTGCTGGCCGGTTGCGGCAATGGCGACAAGGCGCCTTCGAAGGAGAAGGCGCAGCAGGAGACGGCCCCGGCGGGCGAGACGGCAGCGTCCGGCAAGCCGGAACTGGGCAGCTGGGGCGTCGATCTTTCGGCGCGCGACCTGTCGGTAAAGCCCGGCGATGATTTCTTCCGCTATGCCAATGGTACCTGGCTGAAGACCTACAAGCTGAAGCCGGATCAGGTGCGCTACGGCTCGTTCCTGGTGCTGCGCGACCGTTCGGAGGAGCGGGTTCGCAAGATCATCGAGGACCTTGCCGCCAAGCAGAGCGCGCCGGGCAGCATCGAGCAGATGATCGGCGATTATTTCGCCAGCTATATGGACACCGCCACCCTCGACCGGCTGGGGATCGATCCGCTCAAGCCCGATCTTGAGCGTATTGCGACGATCCGGGACAAGGCGGATCTCATCCGGGTCTTCGGTGAAGCCGACGTGCTCGGTACCGAAACGCCGATCGGCGCCGGCATTTCGATCGACCGCAAGAACCCCGACCGCTATCTGCTGTCGGTCGGGCAGTCGGGCCTCGGCCTTCCCGACCGCGACTACTATCTCGACAAGAGCGATCGCTTCCAGAAGATCCGCGACGCCTATGCGGCGCACATTGCCCGGATGCTTGGGTTCGCCGGCATGGACGAGGCGGCGGCCCGCGACGCGGCCCAGCGGATTCTCGCGCTCGAGACCGAGATGGCGAAAGTCCACTGGCCGCGAACCGAGCTCAGGAATCGCGACAAGACCTACAACATCCGTACCCTCGATCAGCTCACACAGGAGTTTCCCGACTTCGACTGGAAGACGGCATTTGCCGCCGCCGGCATCGATCTTTTTAAGCTCGACAAGGTCAATGTCACGGCGCCGAGCGCGATCGGCGGTCTGGCGAAGATCGTCGCCGCGACACCGCTTGCGACCTGGAAGGACTATCTGACCTTCCATCTGGTCACCGGCAATGCGGGAATCCTGTCCGAAGAAATCGACCAGGCCAATTTCGAATTCTACGGCAAGGTGCTCTCGGGCCGGCAGCAGCAGCGCGACCGCTGGAAGCGCGGCGTGCAGCGGGTCGGCAGCCTGCAGGGTCTCGGCGAGGCGATCGGGCAGGTCTATGTCAAGCGCTACTTCCCGCCGAGTTCGAAGCGGATGATGGTCGATCTCGTCGAGAATCTGCGTCGCGCCTTCGGCGAGCGGATCCGCAATCTCGACTGGATGGGCCCGGAGACCAAGAACGAAGCGCTCGCCAAGCTCGCCGCCTTCCATCCCAAGATCGGCTATCCCGACAAATGGCGCTCCTATGAGGGGCTGGTGATCCGGCGCGACGATCTCTTCGGCAATGTGCGCCGGGTGCGCGCCTTCTTCCACGCCGACGAGGTGTCCCGCCTCGGCAAGCCGACCGACCGGGACGAGTGGTTCATGACCCCGCAGACGGTCAATGCCTACTACAACCCGTCTTTCAACGAGATCGTCTTCCCGGCCGCGATCCTGCAGCCGCCCTTCTTTGACCCCAACGCCGACATGGCGGTGAACTATGGCGGCATCGGCGGCGTCATCGGCCACGAGATGGGCCATGGCTTTGACGATCAGGGCTCGAAGTCGGACGCCCACGGCATTCAGCGCAACTGGTGGACGCCAGAGGACCGCAAGCGCTTCGAGGAACGCACCAAGGCACTCGTCGCGCAGTACAATCAGTACGAACCGATCCCCGGACAGCACGTCAACGGCCAACTGACGCTCGGCGAGAACATCGGCGATCTCGGCGGCGTGTCGATCTCGCTTTATGCCTACCACATGGCGCTCGACGGCCGCACCCCGCCGGTGCTCGACGGTTATGACGGTGATCAGCGCTTCTTCATGGGCTGGGCGCAGGTCTGGAAGTCGAAGCAGCGCCAGCAGATGCTGCTGCGGCGGCTGAAGTCGGATCCGCATTCGCCGGCCGAATTCCGGGTCAATGGCGTCGTGCGCAATGTGCCGGCCTGGTACGAGGCTTTCGACGTCGGTCCCGACAACAAGCTCTATCTGCCGCCCGAGCAGCGCGTGCAGATCTGGTAGCGCGAAGCCTTCAAGGGCGCGTTCGGCGGCGTTTTCCATACCGCCTGATGAAGCGACGAACGACCGGGGCCGGCTCTTGATCTGCAAGGGCCGGCCCCCTTCGCATGGGCGGTGATCGCCTGCCCCGGGCCCGCGTGCAGGCGCGTGCGAGGCCCCTTCGGGGGGAAAGCGGGAAAGAGCGGGAAGACCGACATGGCCGCGATCACGATTCACAACAATGCCGACTGTGGCCGCTGCCGCTCGCCCGCCTGGCGCAGCCCGGTGAGGCTCCCCTCCCGCGTCGTGCGCCGGTTTGACCGGCGAACCCAGCAAACGGTGAAGGCAATCCGGGTGCTGGTGGGCGGCTCGTCTATCGTCTGGATCCGCCGATCAAGTCGGCGGATGACGA
>RFIU01000167.1 GCA_003695555.1 Alphaproteobacteria bacterium | reverse complement strand
GCTATGAGGTGCTGACCGGCGAAGTGCCGATCCGCGAGGCGACCCTGCCGACGATGGTACCGAATCTCGATATCGTCCCGTCCACCGTCGATCTGTCGGGCGCTGAGGCCGAGCTCGTCGGTCTGGCGCGGCGGAATTTCCGGCTGCGCGACGCGCTCGCCGTGGACGAGACCCGCTTGCGCCATGACGACATTCTGATCGACTGCCCGCCGTCGCTCTCACTGCTGACCCTCAATGCGCTGGCGGCGTCCGAAAGCGTGCTGGTTCCGCTGCAATGCGAGTTCTTCGCGCTTGAAGGTCTGTCGCTGCTGATCAACACCATCGAACGGGTGCAGGAGCACATGAATCCCGACCTCGAGATCGAGGGCATCGTGCTGACCATGTATGATCGCCGCAACAAGCTCTCGGAACAGGTCGAAGCGGATGTCCGCGCCGCGCTCGGCCCGCAGGTCTGGCAGACGGTCATCCCGCGCAATGTCCGGGTATCGGAAGCGCCGAGTCACGGCAAGCCGGCGCTGCTCTATGATCACCGTTGCGCGGGCAGTGCCGCCTATATGGCGCTGGCGCGCGAGTTTCTGAAGCGGCGCGAGGAGGAGAAGGCGGCATGAGCGACAAGACGAAAAGCGCCGGTGCGCTCGGCGGCGGCCGTGCCCGTGGTCTCGGGCGGGGCCTGACCGCGCTGCTCGGCGAGGTCGATGCGTCGACCCGTTCGCGCAGCGCCACCGGTTCGCGCGGGAGCGTGCGTCGGGTGCCGATCGAGACCCTGCGTGCCGGACGTTTCCAGCCGCGCCGACATTTCACCGCCGAGGACCTCGGCGAACTGGCCGCTTCGATCCGTCGCAACGGCATGCTTCAGCCGATCCTCGTTCGGCCGCTGGAAGGCGAAGAGGCGGGCACGGAAAGCGGGGAATCCAGCCCGGTCTATGAGATCGTCGCCGGCGAGCGGCGCTGGCGGGCGGCACAGGCGGCGGGCCTGCATGAGGTGCCGATCGTCGAGCGCCGCCTCGATGATGCCCAGACGCTGGAGATCGCCCTAGTCGAGAACATCCAGCGACGGGATCTCACTCCGATCGAAGAAGCAGAAGGTTTTCAAAGACTTATAGAGGAATTCGGACACTCGGCAGAAGAGATCGGTCGGGTCGTCGGCAAGAGCCGCAGCCATGTTGCGAATCTGCTGCGGCTGCTCAAGCTGCCCGAAGAGGTGCGCGAGATGGTGAACGAAGGCGCGCTGAGCATGGGACACGCGCGCGCCCTTGTCGGTCTCGACAACGCTCTCGAACTTGCCCGGCAGACAGTCGCTCACGGCCTGTCGGTGCGCGCGCTCGAGGCGCTGGTGGCGGCCGAAAAGGAGAATCTGCGTCCGGCAAAGAACAAGCGCCGCCCTTCGCCCGCTGCGGCCAAGGATGCCGATACGCGTGCGCTTGAGACGACGCTTGAACAGGCGCTCGGCCTCAAGGCGGATATCCGGCATCGCTGCGATGGTTCCGGCGAGCTGAGACTGCATTATCGGGATCTTGAGCAGCTCGACGAGTTGTGTCGGCGACTGCAGGGAGAAGATGGCTTCTAAGCGCAAGCCCTGCCCGTATCTTTCCAACTGAAAAAACCTTGTCAAGCAAAGGCTTGCAGGTGACGCGCCTGAACAGGGAGGAACCCTCCCTTCACCGGGCCACTTCAGGCGGCCGTTCGCCGGCCTCGTGGCCGGCCGAGGGCGGCGAGTTCGAGGCACAGTCGCCCGACTTCGACTTCCGGCAGGCGGCCGGTGGTCTTGGCGGCGATCTCGGTTTCGGTCAGCCGCCGGATCGCCTTCGCGCAGCGGGTCGGCGTCCACTGGTGCAGCGCCCGAACCCAGACGGCGCGCTCCTTGAAGAAGATCGGCGGTCGGCTGGCAGCGACGATCGCGGCCGGATCGCCGCCGCCGGCGACCTCGGCGGTCAGCAAGATCAGGCGCTGAAAGCGGCCCTGCAGGACACGCAGGATCGCAATCGGGCTTTCACCTTGAGCCAGCGCCCGGTTCCAGGCGGCCTCGATGCCGGCGATGTCGCCGGCAAGCACGGCCTGGACGATGCCCTGAATGGTGACCATCGCCCCGTCACCGACCAGCATCATGGCCTCTTCCAGACTCAGGTGACGATCGGGATCGTCGAGCTTATAGAGGACGAGCTTTTCAAGCTCGCGGCGGGAAGCCTGACGATCCTCGCCGAGATGCGCGCACAGCCAGTCGCGAGTCTCACGCGCGATCACCAGACCGGCCTCGCCCAATACCGCATCAATGAGACGGGACAGCGCCGCACCTTCGTCGCGATAGCAGGCGAGTGCGGCAAGTCGTTCATCGCCTTCGAACAAACGGCGCAGGCGCGAGCGGGGGCCGAGTTCGCCGGCGGTAACCAGCAGCAGACTGTCGCCCCAGTCGTGTTCGCGGGCCGCCGCGATGGTGTCGGCGAGCGCGTCGGTGGCATCACGCAAGCGGACCAGCCGCCGTCCGCCGAGCATCGAGATCGCCCCCAGTTCGTCGGCGAGTCTGGCCGGGTCGGCCCTCACCTCGGCGGGATCGAGACGCGAAACCCGGAAAGGGTCGGTGATATCTTCGACGACCTGCCGGGCGATCGTCTCGGCGCGTTCGCGTACCAGCCCCTCATCGGGACCGAAGATCAGGACGCCGGAAATGGCATCGGGCAGACGGCGCAGAAAGGATTCGACCTGGCGTGGCGCGATCCTGGTCATTGCGGTCGGGTTCCGGCCGGCGCCTGTCGGGCGACCCCTTCGCCGGTGATGTTCGCGACACGCGGCAGGCGACGGGTGAGCATCACCAGGATCCGTTCGGCGAGCGCATCCGCAGCCTCGCGCGCCGCCTGGTCGTGCCGCACGTCATTGGCGAAGTCGGAGCGAACGATATCATAGAAGCTGCGTGCCGTGAGCTGCTGGGAGAAGATCGGCGAAGCGGTAAGCGAGGAATAGAGCAGGACATCGGCCCGCAGAGCGACGCTGGCGCGGGTCGCCGCACGGTCGCGGCGGAAACCGAAACGGTCGTCAGCGACAGCGAGTCGGATGCTGGCATGGGCCATCCCAGCGTCGCCACCAGAGCCATCGGCGACATCGAGCCCGCGTGCGGCCAGCGCATCGGCGACAAGCGGGACGAGCTGCTCGGGGCCTTCGAGGTGAAGCGGGGTCGCAGCGAGCAGGGCATCGACATCGACAGTCCGCCCCTCCAACCGCTGCGGCGCATGGACCGGCCGCAGCCCGCAGCCGCCAAGCAGGGCCGCGAGCAGCGCGACAAGTATCGCCGTAAAAGAGGCGGATCGCAGTCGATCACTAATTCTTCTTGTCATACCAGTTACATGACTTGATCGGGCCGCCTGTGCAGCATGTCCGGGTAACGGTTCGTGCGCCGCTAGAACGGGCATGATGAACGCGCGACGGCCTTCCCGCAAGCCTTGAGATTGCGCGCACCATTTCCTTCAATCCGGTGGCGATGTTTCCTTCGATCCGGTGGCGATGTCGCGCCAGTTCGTCAGCCGACGACGATATTGACGATCCGACCGGGGACGACGATCACCTTGCGCACCGAACGGTCGCCGATCGCGCGCTGCACTCGTTCGCTGGCAAGGGCGGCGGCCTCGATCGCCTCGCTCGGAGCATCGGGGGCGACTTCGATGCGGTCGCGCAGCTTCCCCTGGACCTGGACGGGAAGCTCGATCACCTCGTCCTTCATCAATTCGGGGTCGGCCACCGGCCAGGCTTCGCGCACCACGAGTTCATCGTGCCCGAGACGTTCCCACAGCTCTTCGGCCAGATGAGGGATCATCGGAGCGGCGAGCCGAACCAGCATCTCCAGCGCCTCGCGATAGACGGCGAGGGGAATCTCATCCACCTCGACGCCCGAGATCGCGTTCGCCAGCTCATAGAGCCGGGCGACGGCACGGTTGAGGCGCATGTTTTCGATATCCTCGCCGACGCCGGCGACGGTACGGTGAACGATGCGACGCAGGTCGCGCGC
>RFIU01000166.1 GCA_003695555.1 Alphaproteobacteria bacterium | reverse complement strand
GGCCGGCACCGCATGGCGGAGAAATCCGGCCTCGGCCAGTCGCGCAAGGATCGTCCGGCAGCGGGCATCAAGCTGCGCGTCGTCAGCCGGTTCCCCCATTGCTTCGAGGTCGGCAAAGGCGCCAGCCGCGAATCCCGCCAGATCCGCCGCCAGCGCACGGTGCCGGTCGGCGAAGAAGGGCCAGTCGAGATGTTCGTCGCCGATCGCCATCAATCGCCCTCGAACTGCGGTTTGCGCTTGGCTGCGAAAGCCTCATAGGCGCGCACGAAGTCTTTGGTCTGCATGCAGATCGCCTGCGCCTGGGCTTCCGACTCGATCGCGGTTTCAATGCTCATCGCCCATTCCTGATCGAGCTGCCGCTTGGTCATCTGATGTGCGAAGCTCGGCCCGTCGGCGAGCGTCCGGGCAAGCTCGCGTGCCTCGTCGAGCAGTCGATCGGGATCCACCAGTCGGTTGTAGAATCCCCAGGCGAACCCTTCTTCGGCGCTCATCGTCCGCCCGGTATAGAGAAGCTCGGCCGCCCGTCCCTGTCCGATGATGCGCGGCAGGATGGCACAGGCACCCATGTCGCAGCCGGCGAGCCCAACCCGGGTGAAGAGAAAGGCGGTCTTCGCGCGCGTCGTCGCCAGCCGCAGATCCGAGGCCATCGCGAGAATCGCGCCGGCGCCGGCGCACACGCCATCGACCGCCGCGACGACGACTTGCGGGGCAGCGCGCATCGCCTTCACCAGATCGCCGGTCATGCGGGTGAAGGCGAGCAGCTCGGGCATGCTCATGGCGGTCAGCGGGCCGATGATCTCGTGAACGTCACCACCGGAGCAGAAATTGCCTTCAGCGCCGGTAAGCACCACCGCCTTTACCTCAGGGGTATGGGCGAGCCGGCGGAAGGTATCGGTCAGCTCGTCATAGGACGCGAAGGTCAGCGGGTTCTTCTTTTCCGGACGCGCGAGCGTCACCGTTACCACCTTGTCGGTGAACGCCCAGCGAAAATGTTCAGGCTTGAAGGATCGGGGATCGAAGCGCCCCGCACGTGAGATCATGGGTCTAGCGCTCCCTCTGGATTCCCTGGCGGGCGAGCGATTCCTGCAGGTGGCGCAGGTGGCGCATCAGCTCGTCCATCTCATCATTGGAGAGGTCCGAGAAGAGACGGTCGAGCCAGGCCTCATGCTCACGCGCCCATTCGGTGAATCGACGACGCCCCTGGGCTGTCAGGCGGACCCGGATGGAACGCTTGTCGCCCGGTGTCGTCTGACGCGCAACCAGGCCTTCCTGCTCCAGGCGCTGAACGATGCCGGTGACATTGCCATTTGATACCAGCAGATAGCGCGAAAGCTCGCCCATGCGAAGGCCCTCGGGGTGGCGATCGAGCGCGGCGAGGACGTCGAAACGCGGCAGGGTGGTGCCGAATTCGGAACGCATGCGATTGCGCAGCCAGTTCTCGATCAGCGTCGTGCAGGAAAGCAGCTTCAGCCACAGCCGGATCGACTGCTTGCTGTGCGGCGCGCCACCACCGAGTTTTTCATGGACATGCGGGGCCGCATGCTCCGCTGAACCGACACGCCCCTTGTCGCTCTTCTTGCTCATCCCATCACCTCCCCACCGGCCACCACCAGCGCCTGACCGGTCACCGCATCCGTTTGCCCCCCGACCAGCCAGGCGACGAGAGCGGCCACCTCCTCAGGCTCGATGAGCCGCCCCTGCGGATTATCCGCCGTGAAGCGCCGCAGCACCTCCTCGCGAGCGCGGCCGGTCTTGGCGACAATCCCGTCGATCGCCCGCTCGACCAGTTCGGTGCGGGTGAAGCCGGGACAGACCGCATTCACCGTAATGCCGTCTTTCGCGGTTTCGAGCGCCAGCGCCCGCGTCAGCCCGAGCAGGGCATGTTTGGCCGTAACATAAGCGGACGTATAACGGTAGGGTTTGAGTGCCGCGGTGCTCGCGATATTGACGATTCGCCCGCGCCCGGCCGCGCGCATTGCCGGCAGGACGGCCTGCGAGAGCAGGAAGGCGCCTTCCAGATTCACCGCCATCACCCGACGCAGCATCGCAAGATCGGTCTCCTCGAAGGGGGCCGTCGGCGCCACCCCGGCATTGTTGACGAGCACCTCAACGGGGCCGAAGCCGGCAACAGCCTCGTCATGACCGGCAGCAATGCTGCTTTCGTCGGCAACGTCCATGACGACGCAGCCGGCGGTCGGCAGGGTGTCGGCAACCGATCGCAGGCGTTCGGCGGTGCGTCCGGCGAGCGTGACCGCGAATCCCTCCTCGGCCAGCCGCCGGGCGATCGCCGCGCCGATGCCGCTGCCGGCACCGGTTATCAGGGCATGTCGCCGCTCACCCTTCATGCTTCGTCACCTTCCGCGTCCAAGTCCCGCCCTTGACGCAAAGCGCTGCCTGTTTGTGCATCAGACCTTCATGACCAGCATCTGTTCGGCCCGCTCGAGATTGCGCTCGAGCTGCGCAAAGCCGGTCAGATAGGGCTTCGGCACCATGACGCCCTCGTCGTGATAGTGCTGCTGCGCGGCCGCCCGCAAGGTCCAGTAGGGATCGATCAGGTGCGGCCGGGCGAGGGCGACGAGATCGGCACGTCCCGACGCGAGGATCGAATTGACGTGATCGATGTCATAGATGTTGCCGACGGTGATGGTGCGAATATGGCCTTCATTGCGGATCTGGTCCGAAAACGGCGTCTGGAACATTCGTCCATAGACCGGTCGCGCCCGCCGCGAGGTCTGGCCCGCCGAAACGTCGATGATGTCGGCGCCGGCGGCAGTAAAGGCCTCGGCGATGCGCACCGCCTCGTCCGGGGTGACGCCCTCTTCGCCGACCCAGTCATGGGCCGAGATGCGCACCGACATCGGCTTTTCGTCCGGCCAGACGGCGCGCATCGCGGTGAACACCTCGAGCGGGAAACGCAGCCGGTTTTCGAGCGAGCCGCCGTATTCATCGCTGCGTCGGTTGGTCAGCGGGGTGATGAAGGCGGACAGCAGATAGCCGTGAGCGGCATGCAGCTCGATCATGTCGAAGCCGGCCTCGATCGCGCGGGCGGTGGCGGCGACGAACTGATCGCGCACCCGATCCATGTCGGCGCGGGTCATCTCGCGCGGGACCGGATTGTTCGGCGACCAGGGAATCGGCGACGGGCCGATCAGCTCCCAGCCGCCTTCTTCCAGTGGTTCGTCCATGCCTTCCCAAGCGACCTTCGTCGAGCCTTTCGGCCCGGCATGGCCGAGCTGCAGGCCGATCTTCGCCCGGGTTTCACGATGGACGAAATCGACCACCCGCTTCCAGGCCAGCATCTGTTCGTCGTTCCACAGACCCGCGCATCCCGGGGTGATGCGCGCTTCCGGCGCGACGTCGGTCATTTCGGTGAACAGCAGACCGGCGCCGCCCTGCGCACGGGCACCGTAATGAACGAAGTGAAAGTCGTCGATCAGACCCTCGGTGGCGCTGTACATCGACATCGGCGAGACGACGACGCGGTTGTCGAGCTGCATTTCGCGCAAGGTGAACGGCGTGAACATCGGCGGCACCGCGCGGCGGATGCGCCCCTGGCTCGCCTTCTCGGCAAACCACTTCTCGACCCGCTCCAGCCATTCGGGGTCGCGCAGACGCAGATTCTCGTGGCTGACCCGCTGTGAGCGGGTGAGCAGCGAATAGGTGAACTGGATCGGCTCGAAATCGACATAGCGCTCGACATGCTCGAACCATTCGGTCGAGTTGCGTGCCGCGCTCTGCAGCCGCAGAACCTCGAGCGAGCGCTCTTCCTGATAATCGGCGAGTGCGGCTTCCGGCGATAGGTCCTTGGCATGCAGCACGTCCGCCAGCTTGATCGCATCCTCGAAGGCGAGCTTGGTCCCTGAACCGATCGAGAAATGGGCGGTGTGCGCGGCATCGCCGAGCAGGACGATGTTGCGGTAATGCCAGGTCTCACACAGCACCCGCTGGAAATTGAGCCAGGCGGAGCCGCGCAGATGGCGGGCGTTGCTCATCAGCTCGTGGCCGTCGAGATGCTTCGCGAAGATCCGCTCGCAGGCGCGGCAGGTCTCATCCTGATCCATGCGATCGAAGCCCAGCGCCTTCCATGTCTCGGGCGCGCATTCGACGATGAAGGTCGAGGTGTCGCGATCGAATCGGTAGGCGTGCGCCCAGATCCAGCCGGCTTCGGTCTTCTCGAAGATGAAATTGAAGGCCTCGAAGACCTTGTGGGTGCCCAGCCAGACGTATTTGTTGCGACGCACGTCGATGTCCGGCTTGAAATGCTCGGCGAAATGATTGCGGATCTTCGAATTGATGCCGTCGGAGGCGATGATCAGATCGGCATCCGAGGCATCGACGAAATCAGGCTCGATCTCGACCTCGAAATGCAGATGGACGCCGAGTTCCCGGCAGCGGTCCTGCAGGATGTTGAGCAGCCGCTTGCGGCCGATGCCGCAAAAGCCGTGTCCGGTGGAACGTTCCAGCGTGCCCTTGAAATGAACATCGATGTCATCCCAGTGAATCAGCCGGTCGTTGATCTGACGGCCGGTGACCGGATCATTGGCGGCGAGATTCTCGAGCGTCTGGTCCGAGAACACGACGCCCCAGCCGAAGGTGTCGCCCGGCTTGTTGCGCTCATGAACATGAATCTCGTGAGCGTGGTCACGCAGCTTCATGGAGATCGCGAAATAGAGGCCGGCAGGGCCGCCGCCCAGACAATCGATCTTCATCGTCTTCCTTCCTTATCCGCTGCAGGCGGGTGGCCGGCGGCCCCGGTTTCACAAGCACGCCGCACCCGCCCATCAGATCGCCCCTGTTCCACCGTTTCGCCGGGCTCGTGTCCCTCCCATGACGCGGAGCCGTGCGGAACGCTCCTTCTGTCGTCACTGCCGATCCGAATCGCCCGCTCGTTCGCGATGCTATCCCTTTCCCGTTTCTCCTTCGTCGATGCGCATGTCCCTCTGCTCTTCACAGCCCGCCCATGCTAGGAGGCGGAATCGGGGCTGGTCAATGAAAAAATTTTATGC
>RFIU01000015.1 GCA_003695555.1 Alphaproteobacteria bacterium | reverse complement strand
GTGCGCAGGAAGTTGAGGTTGGATACGCCCGGGATCTCGACCGGATACTGGAAGCCGAGAAAGACCCCTGCCGCGGCACGCTCGTGCGGTGCCATGGCGAGCAGGTCGCGCCCCTCGAACAGAATCTCGCCGGCCGTTACCTGATAGCCGGGCCGCCCCATCAAGGTGGCGGCGAGAGTCGATTTGCCGGCACCATTGGGGCCCATGATCGCGTGGACCTCGCCGTGCCCCATGATCAGATCGAGCCCTTTCAGGATCTCCGTTCCATCGACCGAGACGTGGAGATCGCGAATTTCCAGCAGATGCGTCATCGCCTGATTGTCTTCCTTCCTGTATTTCCGGCCGCCTGACGGCGACTGACGCGTTCAGCCGACCGCGCCTTCGAGACTGATGCCGAGCAGCTTGCGGGCTTCCACCGCGAACTCCATCGGCAGTTGCTGCATCACCTCGCGGGCGAAACCGTTGACGACCATGGCGACCGCCTCTTCCTCGTCGAGGCCGCGGGCCATGCAATAGAAAAGCTGATCTTCGGATATCTTCGAGGTCGTCGCCTCATGCTCGATCTGCGCGCTGGAATTGCGCGATTCGATATAGGGCACGGTGTGCGCACCGCATTCCTTCGACAGCAGCAGACTGTCGCAGCGGCTGTGGTTGCGCGCGCCTTCGGCCCCGGCCAGCACCCGCACCAGACCGCGATAGGTGTTCTGGGAGCGACCGGCGGAGATGCCCTTGGAAATGATCTTCGAACGCGTGCCGCGGCCGATGTGGATCATCTTGGTGCCGGTATCCGCCTGCTGGCGATGGTTGGTCAGCGCCAGAGAATAGAATTCGCCGATCGAATGATCGCCCTTCAGGATGCAGCTCGGATACTTCCAGGTGATCGCCGATCCGGTCTCGACCTGGGTCCAGGAGATCTTCGCCCGCGCACCGGCGCAAAGACCGCGTTTGGTGACGAAATTGTAGATGCCGCCGCGGCCCTCCTCATCGCCGGGATACCAGTTCTGGACAGTCGAATACTTGATCTCGGCATCCTCGTGGGCGATCAGCTCGACGACCGCTGCGTGAAGCTGGTTCTCGTCGCGCATCGGCGCCGTACAGCCCTCCAGATAGCTGACATACGCCCCTTTTTCGGCGACGATCAGGGTGCGCTCGAACTGCCCGGTATTGGCGGCATTGATCCGAAAATAGGTGGACAGCTCCATCGGACAGCGGACCCCTTCGGGCACCAGCACGAAGGTGCCGTCGGAAAACACCGCCGAATTCAGGGCGGCAAAGAAATTGTCGCGCACCGGCACCACCGAGCCGAGATAGCGTCGCACCAGGTCCGGGTATTCCCGGATCGCCTCCGAGATCGACAGGAAGATGACCCCCGCCTTCTTCAGCTCCTCGCGGAAGGTGGTCGCCACCGAGACCGAATCGAACACCGCATCGACGGCGACCTTCGGCGCGCCCTCGACGCCGGCCAGCACCTTCTGCTCGGCAAGCGGAATGCCGAGCTTCTCATAGGTGCGCAGCAGTTCGGGATCGACCTCGTCGAGCGAAGCGGGCCCCGCCTTGCGTTTCGGCGCGGCATAATAGTGGATCGCCTGATAGTCGATCGACGGATAATGGAGCTTCGCCCATTCGGGCTCGCGCATGGTCTGCCAGGCCCGATAGGCCTTGAGCCGCCAGTCCAGCATCCACTCGGGCTCGCCCTTCTTTGCGGAGATGAAGGCGATGACGTCCTCATCGAGTCCGGCGGGTGCGACCTCCGACTCGATCGGGGTTACCCAACCGTGCTCATAGCGACCGGCGAGCGTCTCGATCCGTGCCTTCGTCTCGGCCTTCGACATCAGCGTATCGCCCTTTCCGTTCCTGCGCGTTCACCCCGCCGGGGCGCCGATCGCCTCCAGCGCACCCGCGCGGGTGGCGCTGGTCCCGTTGAGATCGGCAAGCTCGGCGAGTGTCACACCGGCGAGCGCATCGCGCAGCGCCCGGTTGATCACCAGCCAGTGCGGTCGCATCGCGCACAATGACTCGATGCCGCATTCCTCGTCGCGCCCGTCGTCAAGGCACTGGACCAGCGCAATCGGTCCTTCGGCCGCCTCGACGATGCGGTCAAGGGTGATTTCGGCGGCCGAGCGGGCCAGTATGAAGCCGCCGGTCGCTCCCCGTCGCGAGATCAGCAGACCGGCACGGGTCAGGGCGCCGAGCAATTTTGCTACCGTCGGCGCCGGAATACCGGTCGCACGGGAGATTTCGGTCGCGCTCGCATGCGCTTCGCGGCGCGCGAGATGACAGCACAGAACCACCGCATAGTCGGTCATCTGCGACAGCCTGATCATCCGCGTCCGACTCCTCATGTTCTTGCGGCCCATTACTAGCGTCAATTCGGACCGTTTCAGTCGTGATTGGTAGATGGCGCGCACGGCCGGCCCTGTCAAGCGGTTAGCGCAGGGCGTTCGCCTTTATCCCCAGATCGCGGGGTAAGGGTCGCCGGCCTTCAGCGCGGCCGCGGGTTTCGCCGGTCGCGGCGTGCGGGAGCCTGATAGGCTTCGCTGCAGTGTTCCGCACAATAGGGCAGGCCGGGTTGAGAAGGCTTGCCGCAGAAATGGAAATCGGGCTCGCCGGGATGGCCGATCGGCCATTTGCACATCCGTTCGGTCAGGTCGAGCAGATGGACGCGCTTGTCTTCCGTCTTCTTGCGCGCGCGCGGCTTGTGCGCCCTTCCGGTCTTCGTTTCGGCAGCCTTGCGCGGCGCCTTCACCGGCGACGGACGCGACTTCAGGCCGAGACGGTGGACCTTGCCGATCACTGCATTGCGGGAAATGCCGTCGCCGAGCTTTTCGGCGATCTGGCTTGCCGAAAGCCCCTTTTCCCACAATTTCTTCAGCTTTTCGATATTGTCTTCGGTCCAGGCCATGGAATTGCACTTTCGCCGCTCGACGTTTGAGGAATGCTGCCGCATGCTGGGCGGTGAGCGCCTTCTATATAGAGCCGCCCGCGGGCTTGGCAAGCCGGGGTGGCGAAGGTTAGGGTCGCTGCCGATCCCGCGGATCACGCCGGCGAATGAACGGACGAGGTGAGGAATGAACAGCGCGACGACCCATGGCCAGGCCGCAAACCGCCCCGCCCTGCCGCCGCACGGGATGCGGCGAATCGGCCGGATCAACCGGCTCGGCCTGTGGACGCTCTATCAGAAGGAGGTCTGGCGCTTCCTCAAGGTCTGGCTCCAGACGCTGGCGGCACCGGCAATTCAGGCGGTGCTGTTCTTTCTGATCTTCGCCATCGTCCTCGGCGGATCGGGTCGGGCGAGCGCCGGTATCGCCTATCCACAGTTTCTCGCCCCAGGCCTGATCGTAATGGCGCTGCTTCAGAACGCCTTCGCCAATACCAGCTCGTCGCTGATCATCTCCAAGGTCCAAGGCACCATCATCGACGTCCTGATGCCGCCGCTATCGGCCGGCGAGATCGCGATCGGCTATGTCGCCGGCGGCATGACCCGCGGCCTGATGCTCGCCGCCCTGCTGTGTGCGAGCTTCGCGCTGCTGCCGCTTGATGCCATCGTCATTCATGACGTGTTCGCGATCATCTACTTCGCCCTCGCCGGATCGGCGATGCTCTCGCTTATCGGGCTGCTGACCGGGATATGGGCGGAAAAGTTCGATCATGTGGCCACGATCACCAATTTCGTCGTCGCACCGCTGACCCTGCTGTCCGGCACCTTCTACTCTCTGGACCGGCTGCGCGACAGTCTCGGGGGAGCAGCCCGCTGGCTTGATCTGGCGCTCGCCTTCAATCCCTTCTTCTACGTCATCGACGGCTTCCGCTACGGCTTCATCGGCCGTGCCGACAGCAACATCATGACCGGAGTGATCGGGATCGGCCTGTTCGATCTGGCGCTCGGTCTGCTGGCCTGGCACCTGCTGCGCCGCGGCTGGCGTCTCAAGCCCTGAAGGATGGCCAGCCGGCAGGCGGGGAACTCTCTCCAGACGCATTGACAGTGGCGCAGGGCCTGTCGATAGTGCCGGCGTTTTCTGCGGTGATGCCGCTGATCGGCTAAGAGGAGACACGGTCTTGAGCCAGGCCCTGATGAACGTCTATCGGCGCGCCGATGTCGCCTTCGTGCGCGGCGAAGGTATGTGGGTGTTCGACGAGAAGGGCGAGCGCTATCTCGACTTTGCTGCCGGCATCGCCGTCAATGCCTTGGGTCATGCCCATCCTCATCTCGTCAAGGCCCTGTGCGATCAGGCACATCGCATCTGGCACACCTCGAATCTCTATCGTATTCCGGACCAGGATCGCCTTGCCGAGCGGCTCTGTGCGAACAGCTTCGCGGAGCGCGTCTTCTTCACCAATTCCGGTGTCGAGGCGATCGAATGTGCGATCAAGACGGCGCGCGCCTATTTCTCGTCGCGAAATGAAAACCGCTATCGGATCATCACTCTGGAAGGGTCGTTCCACGGCCGCTCGATGGCCGCGATCTCGGCCTCGGGCCAGGAGAAGCTGACCGCCGGTTTCGCCCCGCTGCTGCCCGGTTTCGCGCAGGTGGCTCCTGAGGATCTCGACGCGCTCGAGGTCGCGATCGACGGTGAAACGGCGGCGATCATGATCGAGCCCGTGATGGGCGAGGGGGGAGTGCGCCCCTTGAGCACCGAAGATCTGCGCGCATGGCGCGCACTCGCTGGCGAACGCCGGCTTCTGCTGAT
>RFIU01000165.1 GCA_003695555.1 Alphaproteobacteria bacterium | reverse complement strand
GGACAGATGGTGCGCGAAGATCCCGCTCCGCTTTCCGCCAGCTGCTGATGCGCGAAGGTCCGGACGGTTTGCGAGCCGCGGGCGATATGACTGGACCCGGCCGGAAAGGTTCAGATCGTCTCGGCCTCTGCGCGTTGGGTAAGCCCGTCGAGATCCTTGATCAGGATCCGGTTGGTAGAAGGCATCTCGATCAGGCCGTCGCGCTTGAAGCGCGAGATGGTCCGGCTCACCGTCTCAAGAGTCAGGCCGAGATAGTCTGCAATGTCGGCTCGCGTCATCGCCAGCCGCAGCTCCTTGGTCGGGTCGAGGCAGCACCCCTGTTTGTGGGCCTGATGATGCAGAAAACTTGCCACGCGCTCCTCGGCAGTCTTGCGGCCGAGCGCAAAGACGAGGTCAAGAAGATGGTCGATCGTCGCTGCTCCCATCCGCCGGATCTGCCGATCGACACCGGGAAAACGCTCCACGAGCTCTTCCAGCGAGCGGCGGTCGAAACGGCATAGCCGGGCTTCGGTGAGAGCTTCAGCGGAAAAGCTGTATTCCTCGGACAAGGTCAGGCCGATGAAGTCCCCCTTCGAGAGAAAGCCGAGGATCTGGCGCCGGCCGTCGGAGGCGATGCGTGAGAGGACGACATCGCCTTCGATGATATTGTACACATTGTCGGCGGGGTCGCCTTCCAAAATCAGCGTCTTGCCACGAGCCAGGGAAAAACGGGTAGCGCGCGCGGCAAGGTGTTTGAGTTCGTCATCTTCGAAGCCCGAGCACAGGAAACTGTCTCGCGCCGGGCAGGCAAGGCAGACGACCTTGCCCGTCCCTGCGCCGGGCAGAGGATGTAACTCCTCGTCGCCGGCGACCTCCGGTCGGCCCTTCTCTCCCATCCGCACCTCGTTATCCATCCCACGAGCGGGGAGGTTGCTGCCGTCGCCTTGTCGCTTCTGGGCCGTCAAAGCCTCTGGAATCCACTAGAGCCGATCGGGGAAATCCAGGCAAGTGATTTTCCTTCCCCGTCGGCCCGGGAAGGTCAAGATTGCGCAAGGTGTGTCCGGTCTGCCGCACCCACACGTTAGGTGCTGCCGTCTTTCTCAGCCCTTGATCGGCAGATAGTCGAGCTGTTCGCCTTCCTTGGTGACGAAATGGGCCTTCAGCAGAAAGCCGGCGTCGTCGATCCAGAATTCATGGCTGAGGCTGCCGAGCTCCAGATTGTAGATCCGATAGTGCCGGGCGTCGGCGATTTCTCCATCGAGGTCGATACGGGTTCGGCCGACGAAGACCAGGCGGCTCGGCCATTGCCGGCCGGTGATGGTGTCCAGCAGGGTGAAGTCGCGGCTGCCGTCCGGGATCCAGAAATCCGTCTTGGTGAAGGAGCTCGGCACCAGATTGCCCGGGGCGCGGACTTCATCGAGACCGGTTTCGATGAGATAATGATCGCTGGCGGCTTCCAGAATGACATGATAGCGCTTTCTGTTGCGCTTCGAACGCGCGTCTAGGCGCATCAGCCGGTCGCCGTTCCACACTTCTTGGTCGCGATGATCGAGTCGGAACAGGGTGAGAAAGGCGAGCTTGATGCGGATGCGTGCCTCCACCTCTATCTCGCGTCTGCCATCGTCGTTCAGGCGGTAGCGAACCCGGTGAACGCCGATCCGGTGGCCATGGCGCAAGATCGAAAAGGCAATCTCGTCCTTCTTCGACAGACGTTCCGGTGCGCTGACGGCCGGTTCCAGCCAGAAGGCGGCGCACAGCAGCACGGCGAGCGCCGAAAATCTCGTCATAAGCATGAAGTCTGCGGTATCCCTTGGTGATGCCCCGGCGGCCTTCACCCCCGGCCCGATGCATCCATTGCCTGCCCCGAAGGGCGCGACCATAGCCGAATCGTCGGCCGCTGTCGAGGTAGGCGGGGTGCGTCCCCTCGCCTCAGACCGGAAGATCCGCGATGATGCGGGCAAAACGCTCCTCGTCCTCGCTGTCGATCCAAAGGTGAGGGGCGATCCGGATCCAGTCGCCGCGGGCACTGACCTTCAGTCCCAGCGCATTCCATCGCGCCACCAGATCGGCTGCCCCATGGTCGGGATGCCGGGCGGCGAACAGGTGAGGTGAGCGCCATTCGGCGGGGGTCGCCTGGAAGCCGGCCTCCTGCAGCCGGGCGATGAGCCGCTCGGACAGCCGGCCAAGCGTACGGGCGGTACGTTCCGGCGACCATTCGTGGACCAGCTTCAGCGCCGCGCGGGCCAGCGGCATCGCCAGGAACTGCGTGCGCTCGCCCATGTCGTAACGCCGAGCGCCGGGTGCGTATTCCTCGCGGTAATGGACGAGACGGCGAAAGTCTTGCGCTTCGGCGCGTACGATCCAGTTCTCTTCCAGCGGCACACCGTCCCACCAGCGCTCGGCGACATAGCAGAAGCCCAGCGCATAGGGGCCGAACAGCCATTTGTAGCCGACGGTGCCGGCGAAATCCGGGTCGATCTCGCTGATCGGGGCGGGAAGCGCACCGAGGCTTTGCGAAAGGTCGAGGAAGAGAGCCGCTCCCACTTCCTTGAGCGCGCGCGAGATGGTGACGAGGTCGAGACGCGAACCACTCGCCCAATGGACGTGGGGCAGGGCGGCAAGTGCGATCCGTTCCCCCTCTTCATCGATCGCGGCCAGCACCCGGGCGGTCCAGTCGCCTTCCGGCGTACCGGAGAGAATGCGCACCCTCGCCCCGGTCTCTTCGGCGCGCCGTGCCCAGCCATAATAGTTGGAGGGAAATTCTTCCCCGAGCGTCAGGATCGTCTGCCCCTTGGCGATCGGCAGATTGCGGGCGGCGGTGGCGACCGAATAGGAAAGCGCGGGATGGATCGCAATGTGTTCGCTCGTCGCCCCGAACAGGCGGGCGGCAAGACCGCGCACTTCCTCGCTCATCGCAAAGAAGCCTTCCGCCCCGGTCTCCCACGGGTGAAGGCGTTCTTCGGCTGCCCGGGCGGCAATGTTCCGAAAGGCCGTCGGCCAGGGCGTCATGTAGGCGGCGTTGCAATAGACGACCGAACGCGCGATGTCGAAGAGATGGCGTTGGGAGGGCAGAATGTCGTTGGTCGCAGTCACGCTCTCGGTCATCGGGCGATCTCCTCAATACCGGCGGCTTCACCGTCGGGTGGCGGCGGCGCCAGCGGCGAGCGCCTTTCCAGTTTCACCCCGTCGAAGCGAGTCAGGCGATTGGCTCGGATGAGGGCGGCCAGCTCGCGCGTGTAGGCTTCGCGTCGAGTCGAATACTGGTCCAGAAACGGCGTGAGTTCCAGCCCGCCGAGCGGGCGTCCGGCCGCCCTGCGGGCGGCCCGTCGTGCCCGCAGCTCGCGATAGGCGGGGTTGCGGTTGAGATTGAGCATATAGGCGCGCACCGAATCGATCAGATAGTCGAAGGCCCGGATCCGGTATCGCGCACCGGGCGGACGGCGCAGGGGAACGATCCCGCGCTCGCTGTCCTTCCAGGTCCACTGGCCATAGAGGGCATTGCCTTCACGGGCGAAGCGGGCGGTGCCCCAGCCGCTCTCAATCGCGCTCTGCGCCAGCGCGAGGGAAGGGGGGATCGTGTCGAGCCGGCGCTTCATTTCCGCAAACCAGGCCGGCGAGGCGACGGTGAGCCCCTGGGCGATGCCGAAGCGGCGTCCCTGAGCGTCCAGCCACCTGCCTTCGATGCGCTGCAGCCGCTGCCCGTTCTGGACCTTGCGTTCCAGCTGCAGCAGCAGGGCGCGGTCTTCCGCCAGCAGTTCGTCGGCGCGCAGCACCAGCGGCAGGACAAGGGTCAGAAAGATTTCCTTGCGCAGTTTCGTGTCCCGGACCTCGCCCATCTTCTTCGGAAGGGCGGCAAGAAAGCGGCGCGGGACACGCGGCCGGGCGTCGGGAACCTCGCTCACCCGAAAGCCGAGAAGTCGGAAGACCGCGAGCGGCTGCATCGGCGGGCGCAGGTGACGATGGTAGAGGATGCGCTCGCCGAAAAATCTTTCCTCGCGCGCTTCCTGCACCTGCCAGCGGGCAAGTAGGCTGACGAGGACAAGCGCCGCGAACGGCAGCATCAGCAGGGGCGCGCGCATGTGGGGTGTTCTCCTCGTCGTCGCTTGCCGGACATGCCGGCGATATTGCCGCCCTCTTGCGGGCGCAAAACAAAACTGTCAAGAAGCCCTCGAATGTGCGAGGGGGACGGAATATGGCATGTTCCGGACAGGAAAACATGTAATGAATCAGATGGATGAAAAACCTCATATCATCGTCTTGGGCAATGAAAAGGGCGGCTCGGGCAAATCGACGACGGCGATGCATCTACTGATCGCACTGGCCGCACGGGGGCTGAAGGTGGCGGCGATCGATCTCGATGTCCGGCAACGCACGCTCGCCCGCTATCTGGAGAACCGACGTCGTCATGTCGCCGATAAGGGCGTCAGGCTGGTGGTTCCCGACGTCGTGGTCGTCGAGCCGGCCGTGAACCGCGATGCCGCGGCCGGTGGAGGATATGAGGAGCGGGCGCGCTTCGAGGCGGCGATCGCCCGTTTCCGCAATACTGTCGATGTTCTGGTGATCGACTGCCCGGGACACGACAGCCGCCTGTCACGCCTCGCTCACGCCCGGGCACATACCCTGATCACGCCTGTCAATGACAGTTTCGTCGATCTCGACCTGCTGGCCCATGTCCACCCGGAAACCTACCGTATCGAACGACCGAGCCTCTATGCCGAGCTGGTCTGGGAGGCGCGCAAGCAGCGTGCGATGGAGCAGCGCCGGGAGCTGGACTGGATCGTCATGCGAAACCGCGTCGCCTCGCTCGATGCCCGCAACAAGCGGCGCGTCGATCAGGTTCTTCGCACTCTCGCGAAACGCGTCGGATTCCGCTATGTTGCGGGGCTGAGCGAACGGGTGATCTATCGCGAGCTGTTTCCGAAGGGACTGACCCTTGTCGATTTCGGGAATCGCCTGTCGGATGATGCACGGCCAATGACGATGAGCCATCTTGCCGCTCGTCAGGAGCTGCGTCACCTGGTCGATGAACTGCGCCTGCCGCATTTCGCCGGAAAGGAAGAGGCGTGCGAGGAAGCAAGAACGGCGTGAAGGACGGCGATGCCGGTGTTGCCGGCAGACGACGGAATAGACCACAGGAGGCACACGGGGCGGTTCCCGAAACCTTCGCTTCCGATCTGCGCCCAGAGGTGCGCCGCTTTCTCGATGAGCTTCGCGATCATCCCGTGGCTACCGCGCCGGTGTCCGGCCGGGAGCCGATTCATCGGCGACGCAAGACGCGTGAAGAGCGGGCGCGCCTGATCTTCTCGCTCGATGCGACGATGAGCCGGCAGCCGACCTGGGATCAGGCAAGCCGGATTCAGGCGGAAATGTTTCTGGAGGCGGCGAAATACGGCGGGCTCGCGATCAAGCTGGTCTATTTTCGGGGATTCCGCGAGTGCCGAGCGACCCCCTTTCTTTCCAATCCGCTCGACCTTGCCGAACGGATGGGTCGGATCGACTGCCGTGCCGGGAGCACGCAGATCGGCCGTGTCCTGCGCCACGCCGCCAAGGTCGCGCGCGAGCACCGCATCGAGGCCCTGGTACACGTCGGCGACTGTTGCGAAGAGGATATCCACACGCTTGCCGGCCATGCCGGCGAACTGGCGCTCATCGGTGTACCCTGCTTCTTCTTCCACGAAGGGGACGACCCCCATGCCGGGCGGGCCTTTCGCGAACTCGCCCGGATTACCGGTGGCGCGGCGCTCGCCTTCGACGCTGAAAGTCCGGAAGAGCTTGCCGTTCTTCTCAAGGGGCTGGCCGCCTGGGCGAGCGGCGGTGTCGAAGGACTGGACCGGCTGGTTCGGCGCGAGCCAAGGGCAGCGCCGTTGCTGCGTCTCCTGCCGGGAAGCGACCCGGAGAGGGAGAGGGGGGAATGATCGTCTGGATGTTTCTCGGCTTTGTGGCGCTGGCGGTGCTGCTGCTGGTCCTTTCCTGGCTGGCTCGGGCGGATCCTGCGCGCCTCGCGCGTGCCCTGGCGGCGCTGGTCGTCGTGCTGCTGGTCTTCGTCGCGCTGCTGCTGCTGGCGCTGGGACGTACCGCGATAGCCGGGCCGGCTCTGCTTTCGGCGCTGGTCATGCTCTGGCAGATGCCGGGCCTTGCCCGTCTCTTCGCGCGCGGCCTCGGCGGCAAGGGGCGCGGTGCGCGATCGCGTCATTCCATGGTCGAAACCGAATGGCTTCGCCTGCGGCTCGATCTTGCCAGCGGCGCGACCGAAGGCGAGATCCGGAAAGGGCCTTTCGCCGGCCGCCGTCTGGCCGATCTTGATCGTGAGTCGTTCGACCGTTTGCGGGCGATGCTGTCCGGCGACCCGGAAAGTCTGCAGCTCCTCGATGCATGGGCGGCGCGCGAGCGTCCCGCCTGGGCTGCAGCAGATGAGGAACACCGGCAGGAGTCCTCGGCAGACAGCGCGAATGCACACACGACGATGAGCCGCGAAGAGGCGCTCGCCCTGCTGGGGCTGGAGGAAGGCGCACGGGCCGATGAGATTCGTGCGGCGCATCGTCGTCTGATGCAGAAGCTTCACCCCGATCATGGGGGGACGAGCTATCTCGCCGCCCAATTGAACCGGGCAAAAGAGGTCTTGCTGGTCGCGACACAAAATGGTCAAGAGTAGCGCCTATGCGAAGGTGGGAACGGAATTCGGCAACGGGAGCAGGTGGTATGGACAATCGGCTGCTGGCGCGAGCGGCGGAAGGCAGGACGGTAGCAGATGGCGCACATGCAGGCGCACCGCATGTCTTCGATGCGACGATCCTGCGCGAATACGACATCCGCGGCATCGTCGGTGAAACCCTGACGGAATCCGATGCCGAGGCGCTGGGTCGCGCCTATGCGACCCTCGTGCGCCGGCAGGCAGGGGCGGAACGCATTGCGCTCGGTCGCGACGGCCGTTTGAGCTCGCCGACACTCTCTGCGGCCCTGACCCGCGGTCTGACCGCCGGCGGGCTCGATGTCATCGACATCGGCGAAGGGCCGACGCCGATGCTCTATTTCGCTGTCCATCACCTCGGCGTTGATGGCGGGATCATGGTCACCGGCTCGCACAATCCACCCGACTACAACGGCTTCAAGATGATGATCGGCAAGGCGCCGCTGTTCGGCGAGGGCATCCGCGAGCTCGGCCGCATCGCGGCCGAGGCCGACTGGAAGCCGCCGACGCATGCCGGCGGCTATCAGGAAAGGTCGATCATCGAGGACTATCTGGCAAGGCTGCTCGAAGGGACGGACCACCTGCCGTCGCTGTCCGTCGTCTGGGATCCCGGCAATGGCGCGGCGGGCGTCGTCGTCGAGCGGCTGGCAGAGCGGCTGGCCGGTCGCCACAGGGTCATCAACGCACGCATCGACGGACATTTTCCCAATCACCATCCGGATCCGACGGTGGAATCCAATCTTGAACAGCTCAAGCGCACTGTTGCCGAGACGGGCGCCGATCTCGGTCTTGCCTTCGATGGCGACGGGGACCGGATCGGGGCGATCGACGGCCATGGCCGAGTGATCTGGGGCGATCAGATTCTGCTGATCCTCGCCCGTCATCTGCTGGAGGAACAGCCGGGCGCGACGATCATCGCCGATGTCAAGGCGAGCCGCCATCTTTTCGAGGGTGTGCGCGCCGCCGGCGGCAGCCCGCTGATGTGGAAGACCGGCCATTCGTTGATCAAGACGAAAATGGCGGAAACTGGTGCGCCGCTCGCCGGCGAGATGAGCGGGCACATTTTCATCCGGCATCGCTACTATGGCTATGACGACGCGCTCTATGCCGC
>RFIU01000164.1 GCA_003695555.1 Alphaproteobacteria bacterium | reverse complement strand
GCACCGCTCCCGGCGGTTTCGCCGGCATGGTCGAGCAGATCGCCGACCAGGCGACCGAGGCACTTGCCGGTTCCGAGGCCGTCTCGGCAAAGGCGGTGGCCGGCAAGGCTGACCTTGTCGATGTGGTGACGGCCGTCTCGAATGCCGAGATGGTGCTGGAAACCGTAACGACGGTGCGCGATCGCGTGATTCAAGCCTATCAGGACATCATGCGCATGCCGATCTGATCGCCGCTCCCCTAACTGACTGTTAACCATCGCTACCGGACAATGGCCGGCGCAAGGAAACGGCAAGGGTGCGCGAAGCGGGAAGGATGCGGCCCGCGACGTGCATCAGCTTGAGGGTAGAGGCATGAACGGCGCCGACGTGCTCGACATCGCCCGTGAGGCGATCTGGACGCTGCTTGTGGTCGCCGGACCGATCATGGGGATCGGGCTCATTGTCGGACTGGCCATTTCCCTCTTCCAGGCGCTCACCCAGATTCAGGAAATGACGCTCACCTTCGTCCCGAAGATTCTCGCGATCTTCGCGGCGCTCATCGTCCTGCTGCCTTTCATGGGCAATGCCATGCAGCACCTGATGACGCTGCTTGCCGACCGCATCGTCGCGGGAGGCTGAAGGCATGCCGCTTTCGTTGCTGCCCGCGCAGATCTTCGGCTTCTTCCTCGTCTTCTCGCGGCTCGCCGCCCTTTTCATGCTGGCCCCCGCCTTCGGTGAAAGCCAGATTCCGCAGCGTGTGCGGCTGGCGCTGGCGCTCACTACCAGCTTTCTCGTCTATCTCGCCGTTTCGAATGAGCTGCCCGCCATGCCCGAGCAGCCGTGGCTGCTGGCGGTGCGGGTCGCGCACGAGATCCTGATCGGCCTGATGATCGCGGCGGCGGCGCGTCTGATCATGAGCGCGCTGCATGTCGCCGGTACGGTGATCGCCTTTCAGACCAGCCTTGCCTTTTCGCAGCAGTTCGACCCGACCCAGGGAAGTCAGAGCGCGGTCACCGCCAGCTTCATGGCGCTGACCGGCGTCGTCCTGATCTTCGCCAGCGATCTGCACCTGATGGTGCTGCGCGCACTGCTCGATTCCTATGCCCTCTTCCCGGCTCAAGGAGGATTGCCGATCGGCGACTTCGCCAAGCTCGTCACCGATCTCGTCGCCAGCAGCTTCACCCTCGGCATCAAGATGTCGGCGCCGTTCCTGGTCTTCGGCCTGGTATTCAACATCGGCCTAGGTCTGATTGCCCGTCTGATGCCGCAGCTGCCGATCTTCTTCGTCGCGCTGCCGCTCAATATTGCGACCGGCTTCGTCCTGCTGCTGCTCGTCCTGCCGGCAGTGATGATGCTGTTCATGGGAGAGTTCGAAGCATCCCTGGCGCCGTTTCTGGGCTCATGACGGCAGGAGCTGGATGATCGATGGCCGAACATGACGACAGTCAGAAGACGGAAGAGCCGACCCAGCGAAAGCTCGACGAGGCGGCGAAAAAAGGCGATTTCGCCCAGTCTCAGGAGCTCAAGCACTGGCTGATGCTGCTCGGTGCCGCGGTCGCCTGGCTGGTGGTCGGCGCCCCCCTGGCACAGACGATGCTGAAGACGGGCGGCGGCATCATCGCCCATCTCGACGACTTGCCGACCGACGGATATGCCCTGCTCGCGCTGGTGCGCACGGCGCTCGGTCGGATCCTTCTGGTTCTCTCGGGGCTGATGGCGATCCTGATGCTTGCCGGCCTTGCCGCCAATCTCACCCAGCACAAACTCGTCTTCACCACCGAGAAGCTGAAGGCGTCAGCGGACAGAATATCGCCGTTTTCCGGCTGGAAGCGGCTCTTCTCGGCTCAGCGGGTGGCCGACTTCCTGAAGAGCTTGTTCAAGCTCGTCGTCGTCGGTGCGGTGGTGCTGGTGCTGGTGTGGCCCGAGCGTGAAAGGATCATGGCATCGGCGACCATGGGTGTCGCCGACATTCTCGGCCTCATCCAGCACCTTGCGCTCAAGGCCCTTTTCGGCGTCCTGGCGGCCATGGCGGTGATCGCGGCGGCCGACTATCTCTTCCAGCGCCAGCAACATCTGAAGAAGATGCGGATGACCAAGCAGGAGGTGAAGGACGAATACAAGCAGATGGAAGGCGATCCCCATGTCAAGGCGCGGATCCGCCAGCTTCGGCAGGAAAAGGCACGCAAGCGGATGATGGCGAACGTGCCGAAGGCCGATGTCGTGATCACCAACCCGACCCATTATGCGGTAGCGCTGGAATACAAGCACGGCCGCACCGAGGTGCCCGTCGTGCTCGCCAAGGGCATCGACGAGGTCGCGCTCAGGATCCGACGCCTGGCCGAGGAACACGACATTCCGATCGTTGAGAACCCGCCACTTGCCCGCGCCCTCTATGCAGGGGTCGAGATCGACGAGGAAATTCCCCCCGAACACTATCAGGCGGTGGCACAGGTGATCGGCACAATCCTGCGTCTTGCCGGCCGCCGCGGCTGGCGCAGCAGATCGAAGAGCCGGCACTGACGAGGACACCGGCGACAAGGCGGACGAAAGAGACGCGATCCGCATGCGATCCAGGAACGGCGCTTCGCCCGCAAGAAGACTTGCCTTGAACGGACGGGCGCGAGACAAGAAGGAAACGAAGCCGCATACGCGCCCGGACGGCCGGGACCACGCCATTCATGACCTGCTACAGGAGCCGATCGAGCTGATGCCGTCTTTTCCACCTTCGCATTCGCACGACCGCGACCTGCCGACCGAAGCTGGCGAGGCCCCTCCCGAGCGTGTGGAAGATGGTTCGCGCGATACGCTGCCGCTCGAAATCCTGCTCGGCGACGAGGACCCCTCCCCGGCGGCGGGAACGGCATTGCTCGATGGCGGAAAAAAGCGCACCGAAGCACATAAGATCATCGCCATTGCACTGGCCGGCATCTCGGTGGTGCTGGTGGTTCTCTCGCTCGGCCTGATGATCGGCAAGCTGCTGCCGGCGCTCGGCATTGCCGGCGCGATGGCCGGCATCGCCGGCATATGGATCGGCACGCGGATGCTGGCGGCAGGGCGTGCGCCTGCTGACGGCAATGAAGCGCGGGACGATGCCGATGATCGCCCGTCCCGCGAAAGAACGCCGACCGACTCTTCCCTTCCCCGACAG
>RFIU01000163.1 GCA_003695555.1 Alphaproteobacteria bacterium | reverse complement strand
TCTGGTTGGGATGGCTGAGATAGTCCGCATTATAACGCCCGTTCTCGATCATCCAGCGGATCATGCCCATGGCCAGCGCACCATCGGTCCCCGGCCTGATCGACACCCACTCCGCGCTGTCGCCACCGACGCCGCCGCGATGCAGCACCGGATCGACGACGACATAGCGGGTCCCCCGTGCCCGTGCTTCAGCCGTGTATTTGGCCATCGTCTGCATGGGGAAATTGGCGTCTCCGGGCGATGTACCCCAGAACATCACGAACTCGGCGCCGCGGATGTCGGGCTTCACCGCATGTTTGCCGGGATAAACGATTTCCGTTGCCACATGATGGCTGACTTCACAGACATTGGTATGTTCGAACTCGTTCACCGTGCCGAAGGCATTGGCAAACCGGGTCTGGAATTTTCGCCGCGACGCCTTGATCCGCCCGCCCTGGATCACGAGGCCATTGGTGCGACGGCCCATCTCGGGGGCCTCGGGATCCATGGGCTCATTGCGCTTTTCATATAGCCCGCGGAAACCCAGGACCTCGAGATCCTTGCTTGCCGGGTCATCGGTGTCGGCGAAAATGCGTCCGCCCTCGACCACCTCCTTGATGAACTGGTCCCAGGCGATCGGCTTCCATTTATTGGAACCTCTCGGCCCGGTGCGCTTGAGGGGGACCGTTACCCGATAGGGATCATAGACCGTCTGAAGCCCCGTGTTGCCGCGCGCGCAGACGGTTCCGGGAAGCCGCGCCGTTTTTGCGATCGGCATCTTGTAGTCAAGATAGTCGGAGCGACAGTTCGCCTGATAGGGGTTGCCGATAATGCGCGCGATCCGGCCGTTCTTCTTGTTGATCTTGACCCTGAGCCCGCATTCGCTGTGGCACTGCAGATCGACCGTGTGGCGCAGAGCGAAATCGGGGTTGGGCCGGTATTCCCCGGTCGTCCTGTCGTGCAGCCATTCGGGGGCATCCGAACGACCATAGACCGGATGCGGCGCCTTTTCTCCCCGGTCATTGAACGGGATCATGTGAAAGAACACATCATGATACCCGACGGCGCCGCCACCAATTCCCGCCGCCGCGCAAAGCTTGAGAAAACCGCGCCTCGTCTTCATTTTGCTTCCCCTTCTTTCAAGGATGGCCGGTCGTCGAGATTGTAGTTCATCAGCAGCATCAGAAGCGCCAGCAGACCGATGAGGAACAGGAAGCTGAAGCCGCTGTACCAGATGACGTCAGGTTCGATAACGGGCTTCAGATAGCCGGCACCGCTGCGGCTGAGCGATTGCCCACCGACGACGACGAAATAGCGGATGGCATAGCTGCCCCAGAGTATCCCGACGCCCGCGACCCAGCGGCTGAGTTCGTGCCCGCCAAGCGGCGTCGCGAGCAGAACAAGCGGCAGGATGAGCCCGATGATCTCCCAGTGCCAGACGATCGCCTGCCGGTAGGGCCCGGAAACCAGGGCGGCAAGTTGCTGGTCGGGTAACGTGCCAAGTCGGCGGATCCACCACATCCAGCCGAACCAGGTCACAACCGCCACGACCAATGCCGCAACAGCCAGTCAGCGCGGGCGGCGCTCCCGCAGCTCGATCCGCTTGCCGGTGCCAAGCAGGTAGACCGCCGGTGCAAAGACCATGAAGATCGCCGCACCCTTGGCAAGGGCGGTGGCAATGAAGATCAGCGCCTGCGCAGGGCTGTTCCAGACCGGGATGCCATGCTCGTACATGAGGAAGACGGCCGAATAGAGGGGCGCGAAGAAGCCGAAGAAGATCACCAGCCCGACAACCACCCGGCTCAGCCAAGGATGATCGAAGATCGAATAGCGGCGGCTCCACAGGGTCATGAAGTCAAGCAGTGGTGTGAGCCTTTTCGGGAATAACGCAATCCCTCTTTCCAGTCGCTCCCTGCTGATCGATTGGAAACTCAGCCACCAGCAGGTCATCAGGAACAGCGGCAGGATGATGATGCCGTATTTGATGATCGCGGTATCCCAATTGTACCACCCCTGTATATATCCATAGATCAGCCGGGATGGTTGCCTGACTTCGGCGAGCACATTGAGAAATCCGGCAACGATCGTTGCCACGGCAAGCGGCATCGCCAGCTTGTAGACCGGATGCCTTCCCTCATTGGCGGAGCCTTCGAATGAAATCGTATAGGCGGCCCAAAGCAGGGCCAGCCCTCCTGCCATGCCGAGAAACCAGGAGTAGTTCGCGAAGAGCAGGGAAAAGGGTCGATCGTGTGCCACATTGAACAGTTCGTTCATTGGCGGGATCGCCCAGATTGCGTCCAATGACAGGAGCTCAGACATCGGTGCCCTCCTTTTCGACAAGCGGCCGGATCTTCCAGTTGCCGTCCTCGCCCTTGCCGACGGCCTCCCGATCCTCAGACCATAGGGTGGGTGTACCCTGGAGATTGTTCTGCAGTTCGTGGGTAAGACCGATATAGAAGACTCGCGGCTCGTTGCCGGTTTCGGGTTTCAGGACCTGAACAGGGTGCGTCCGGATGGTTTGTGCGACCGGATCATCGGGATCGTTGAGATCACCGAATTGTCGTGCGCCGCCGATGCAGGTTTCAACGCAGGCCGGCAGCAGCCCCTGGTCGATCCGCTGCGAGCAGAAGGTGCATTTGTCGGCGGTTTGGGTGATCGGATTCATGAAACGGGCGTCATAGGGGCAGGCATCGACGCAGGACCCGCACCCCCAGCAGGTGTCATAGTCAATTTCGACGACTCCGTCCGCCCGCTGCCAGGTGGCGCCGGCAGGGCAGACTTCGACGCAGGAGGGGCGCTCGCAATGATTGCACAGCCTGGGGAGAAACGCTCTTCTCGTATTGGGAAACGTCCCGATCTCGACATCGGGCACCCAAGTGCGAAAGCGACCGTCAGGAATATTGTTTTCGATCTTGCATGCCGCTGTGCAAGCCTGGCAGCCGACACATTTGCGAAGATCGATCAGCATGACCCAACGCTTGCCCGCCTGCCCATGATAAGCGGTGGCACGCCCCTCCGCCGACCGGCCCTTGGCCGCGGCGTCCTTCGTGGTCTTGCCCAGGGCCTTGCTGCCCGCCGCCATCGCTGTGACTCCTGCCGCACCGGCGCCCATGAGGAATTGTCGGCGGCTCCTTCTGGGGGACTTGTCTGAGGGTTTCATGCGGCTCTCCCTTTCCACGGACTTCCCGGATTTCCATCGCCATCATGATGTGCGAACCCGTCCCGCCCTCTAGACGAAAGCTCGCCTTGCAGCCTTGACCTGGATCAAACCGTTTGATTTCTGGGGTGCGAAAGGGATGATAAGCGTTGGAACGGCGACAAAGATGGGAGCGGGCGCGATGAAATTGCGACTGCAGGCGGAGTCTCTCATCATTCGGCTCGATGGCGACGAGGCGCGACGCCTGTCACAGGCCGGCGAAATCGAAGAACGCTTCTTTCTTCCCGGCGCCGATCTTCGCCTTCAGCTGCGGCTGATCGAGAGGGACGCCCCATTGCGTCTCGAATTCTCGGCCGACACCCTGCGACTTTCCGGCACCCTTGGCCGCGCCCGATTCGCCACCGAGTGCGCCCGCCCGAGCAAGAACGGCATTCGCGGCGAGTCCGGCGCCGGTACCTTCGCCCTCCAGATCGACCTCAAGTCCGCAAGGCCCTGATTGCCCGCCCGCGGTCCCGGATCCGGCAGCCGGTGAGCTGCCGGCGCGTTCACGGGCGAACCCCCGACGCGCCGGCCACAATGGCATTTCTACCAGTCCACCTGGGCGCGCATGCCGACGCTGTCGGCGTTGTTCTTGCCCCGGACATCGCCCTTGGAGGTCGGCGCGAAGGCCTTCGTGATGTCGGCATGGGCGTAGTTGAACATCACCCGGGTGTGGCGATTGAGGTACCAGTTGATTCCGGCGATGAAGGAATTCTGCTCACCGGCCAGGATTCCCTCGTCGCTGAGATCGATGCGGTCATAGCGCAGCGCGATCTGCCAAGCGCCGGGTCCGCCCTCGAACACCGGACGACGCACCTTGATGCGCCCGAAGGAGCCCTTGTCGGGGTGATAGGCACGCTGTTCGCCGGTGAAGAACCAGCTGACATCGACATAGCC
>RFIU01000014.1 GCA_003695555.1 Alphaproteobacteria bacterium | reverse complement strand
GTGCTCAGCCGCCAGATCGCTGAGCTCGGCATCTATCCGGCGGTTGATCCGCTCGATTCGACCTCGCGGGTGCTCGATCCGCGTGTCGTCGGCGAAGAGCACTACACGGTCGCGCGCGAGGTGCAGCGCGTGCTCCAGACCTACAAGTCGCTCCAGGACATCATCGCGATCCTCGGCATGGACGAGCTGTCGGAAGAGGACAAGCTGATCGTCGCGCGGGCACGCAAGATCCAGCGTTTCCTCAGCCAGCCCTTCCATGTCGCCGAGGTCTTCACCGGCTTCCCGGGCGTCTTCGTCCAGCTCGAAGACACGATCAAGGGCTTCAAGGCGATCGTGGACGGCGAATACGACGATCTGCCGGAGGCCGCCTTCTACATGGTCGGCACCATCGAGGATGCGGTCGCCAAGGCCGAGCGGATGGCCAAGGAAGCCGCCTGAACGCGCACGCGACGCAGTTGCCGGGCGGCGTCATTCAAGCAGGGATCGAGCGATGAGCGAGGCCTTCCAGTACGAACTCGTGACGCCCGAGCGGCAGGTCGGCGACGGTGAGGCGGTCGAGATCGTCCTGCCCGGTGAGGAGGGCGACTTCGGCGTTCTCGCCGGCCATGCGCCGGTGATGGCGCAGCTTCGTCCCGGCCTGATCGAGATCCGCACGCGCGAAGGCGAGGATTTTTCGCGCCGCGTCTTCGTCAAGGGCGGCTTCGCCCAGGTCAGCGGCGAACGGGTCATCCTGCTGGTCGAGGAATGTCTCGACCCGGCAGAAACCTCGCTGGAGGATCTGAAGAAACGCATCCATGCACGCGAGATCGATCTTGACGACGCCCGCGACGATCTCGAACGCGCGGCGGCGGAACGGGATCTGGCATGGATGCGCGCGCTCGCCGAGATTCTCGAACGCGGGATCTAACGCCCCGCCACGACTTCGCCCTATCGTCATTCCCTCGCGCCGATTTCCTTTTTTGCGCTTTGCAGAACGGGAACCGATGGGTTAGAAATCCCGTTGGTTCCATGATGGGCAGGTGACGGCCGGGCCGCGCATGGGACATCGGCGCGCCACGGCCGGGAAGGGGGAAAGATGGCACGCCACTGGACGCTTGATGACATTCCCTGGGACCGCTTCGATGCGGCGCAGGTCGATCCCGACATTCTGGCGGTGGTCAAGGCGGCCTCGATGGTCGAGGCGAATGCCGCCGATTATGTCCGTTATCTGGAAAACGTCTTCCGTGATGACGAAGAGTTTCTGAAGGCCGCCCGTGCCTGGGGAGTGGAAGAGGAACAGCATGGCGCTGCACTCGGCCGCTGGGCCGAGATCGCCGATCCCGGCTTCTCATTTGCCGACAGTCTCGCCGAATTCCGCCGCGGTTTTCGCGTGCCGCTCGATTCCGAGTCCTCTATCCGCGGCAGCCGCGCCGGCGAGCTGATCGCCCGTCAGGTGGTCGAGACGGGCACGTCCTCCTTCTATTCGGCCCTGCGCGATGCGAGCGACGAGCCGGTACTGAAGGAAATCTGCCGGCGCATCGCGATCGATGAATTTTTCCACTATCAGCTCTTCCAGAAGCATTTCCGGCGTTATCGCGAACGCGATCGTCCCGGCATTCTCGAACGGCTGAAGGTGGCATTGGGGCGCGTGCAGGAGGCCGAGGACGACGAACTCGCCTATGCCTATTACGCCGCCAATGTCTGGCCGCGCGATCCCGCACACCCCTATCGGCGCGAGGAGTGCGGGCGCGACTACTGGGTGCGCGCGATGGCACTCTATCGGCCACGTCACATCGATTCGGCGACCCGGATGATCCTGCGTGCCGCCGAGCTGAAGGCGAACGGCCGGCTGGCCGATCTTGCCGCACGCGGCGCCTTCGCCTTGGTCAGATGGCGCTGCGAACGCCTGCGCCGGGATGTCGCCGCCGCTGCCCGGGCGGCCTAGAAGACGCCCCGCAGGACGCACGGGGAACCGCGAACATCGCCCCCGGCGGGCGGACAGCAGGGCGGCCTCGTGTGCCGGATACGTCACTCTCGGCGGAGCCCGCATGCCGGTCCGGACGCGCATTCGAGCGCATTTTGCATCTTTCGGTTGATCCGGGGCTCGCAGAGGCGGATACTTTCCGGCGGGATGCCATGCTGGTGCCGATACGCCCCTATTTGCCGGGTCGGGGCCGCACCCGCATGGGAAGCGGGCGCAGGCGCTGACGACGCGATATGCGGCAAGGGGCAAGGGGGGTGGAACAGCCGACCTTCAAGAGAGACTTCGCGATACTGACCGGCCATCAGCCGATGCCCTGGCAGCGCCGGCTTTATGCGGGCTGGTTTGCCGAGGGCCGGATTCCGGATGCGCTCGATCTGCCGACGGGGCTCGGCAAGACGTCCGTGATGGCGATCTGGCATCTGGCACGCAGCGCGGGCGCCGATCTGCCGCGGCGCCTCGTCTATGTCGTGGACCGGCGCGCCGTCGTCGATCAGGCAACAGAAGAGGCGGAGCGGATCCGCGAGCATGCCCGCAAGCATTTCGGCGACGATTCGCTCAAGATCAGCACCCTGCGCGGCCGGCATCTGGACAACCGCGAATG
>RFIU01000162.1 GCA_003695555.1 Alphaproteobacteria bacterium | reverse complement strand
GTGTTCCGCCCGGCGGCCCTTGCAATTCAGTTCGGCTCGGGAACGCTCGGCTCCGGCTTCTTTTCCGGCGGCGTCCCTGATGGCGAGGAGGGAGCGGCGGGCGCCTCGCTTGCCGGCGTCTGATCGAGCACCGACTGACCCTGACTGCGTTCCTTGGCAAGAATCGCGAGGGTGATCGAGGTGGCGAGAAAGAGTGCGGCGAGCACCGCGGTTGTGCGGGTCAGCAGATTGGCCGCGCCGCGGGCGCTGAACAGTCCGCCACCGCCGCCACCGCCGCCGATGCCGAGCGCGCCGCCTTCCGATTGTTGAAGCAGAATCACCCCGACCAGCGCGATCGCGAGAATCAGATGAATGACGAGAACGACGGTTTCCATGCTTTTCGGTCCATCATTTGGTGTGCATCGCGCCGGGCCGGTCGCGACGCTCGTGCCCCGGCAACTTGCCGGGCTAGCTAGCGCATGGCGGGGGCGAGAACAAGGGCGAAGAGTGCCGCGGCCGGTTCGCCGCCGGTTTCAAAGTGCGGCATCGACGATTGCAAGAAAGCTCTCTGCCTTCAGGCTCGCCCCGCCGATCAGCCCGCCGTCAACATCATCGACGGCCAATATCATGCGCGCATTTTCGGGCTTCATCGAGCCGCCATAGAGAATCCTCACCTTTTCCCCTTCTTCATCGAAGCGATCCTTCAGCAGGGCGCGCAATGCGCCATGCATCTCGGCGATCTGCGCGGCCGTCGGTGTCCGGCCCGTTCCGATCGCCCAGACGGGCTCATAGGCGACCACCGTATTGCTCGCGTCAACATTATCATCAAGCGATTCGCGCAACTGGCGAGAGACGACCTGCACCGCCGCGCCGGCATCGCGTTCGGGCTCCGTCTCGCCGACGCAGACGATGGCAAGCAGTCCGGCGCGACGGGCGGCGGCAAGCTTGGCGCGTATTATGGCGTTCGTTTCACGATGATCGCGACGACGTTCGGAATGACCGAGGATGACCATCGACGCGCCAGCGTCTGCCAGCATCTCGGCCGAGACGTCGCCGGTATGGGCGCCGGACGGTTCGGGATGGCAGTCCTGCCCGCCGATCGCGAGCGGAGTTTCGCGGATCGCTTCGGCAGCCGCTGAAATCAGCGTAAAGGGAACACATAACGCGGCCGTCACTCCCGAAGCCGAAAGACGATCCTGTCGATCCCGCAGGCCGCGAGCGCTCTCCCCGACTTCGGCAAGGTCGGCCCGCAGCCCATGCATCTTCCAGTTTCCGGCGATCAGCCGCTTGCGCCGCCTGTGCGTCATCGCCTTTCCTCCTGATCGGGGGCGGGGCGATCCGCGCCGCCCAGCCGTTTGCTGTTCCCGCTACGCCGCCTGCCTAGCAAGGGCTGGCAGGACGGTAAAGACTTGGAAAACTGCCTGCCCCTTCGCCGGATCAGATTCCTGTCGCCGGGTTCAGGTGAGAGTGGCGAACGCCGGGTTGCGTTCGTCACCCGCCCCTCTCTAAGATGCGCCGCCGATCCGCGCGGGCGGCGATCCCCCGGCGCGCGGCCAGTCAATCTTCTTTGTGGGAGCACGAACAGAACATGGCGACCTTGACCAGCATCCGCCGGGGACTGAACTCGATCGTGGCGATGGCGATCCTGGGCCTGCTCATCGCAAGCTTCGCGCTGTGGGGCATTCCCGATGTTTTTACCGGCGGCGCGCGAACTACCGTTGCGAAGGTCGGCAGTCAGGAAATCTCCGCACAGGATTTCCTGCGCGCCTATGACCGCCGGATCAAGCAGATCGAAGCGCAGCTCGGCCAGCCGCTCGACCGTTCTCAGGCGGCGGCGCTCGGCCTGCCGCAGCAGGTCCTGCAGCAGATGATCTCGGAACGCACCATCGATCTCTATGCGCACCGCCTCGGCCTCAGGGCGAGCCGTCGCCAGATGATCGAGACTCTGCACACCATGGAAGCCTTCAAGGGCTTCGACGGTCAGTTCGATCGCACCACCTATGAACTGCAGTTGCGCAATGCCGGCTACACGCCAGCACAGTTCGAAGCGGACCTTCGTCGCGAGATCGCCCGCCTGCAGCTCATCGATGCCCTGGCTTCCTGGCGACCGGCACCAGAGGTGATCGCCGATCCCCTTTTCCGTTATCGCCACGAAGCGCGTCGCGCCACCGTCGTCAGCGTGCCCTTGCCACCGGCCGAAAGCGTACCGCCGCCGAGCGACGAAGAGATCGCCAAGGCCTATGATCTTGAGAAGGAAAACTACAAGACGCCGGAATACCGCCATGCGCTGGTCGCCGAGATCAGCGCCGCAACCGTGGCCGATCCCGCTGCGATCGGCGAGGAAGATCTCAAGCAGGCCTATGAGGAGCGTAAGGACGAGTTCGTTTCGCCCGAGCTGCGCAATGTCGATCTCGTCACCTTCGCACGCGATGAAAAGGAAAAAGCGGAAGAATTCGCCCGTCGTCTGCGCGCCGGCGAGGATTTCGAAAAGCTCTTGAGCGAAATGACGAAATTCTCACCCGATGAGGCGGCGCTCGGTGACGTGTCGCACGACGATCTCGTAAAGGACTACAGCACCAAGATTGCCGACCGCGTCTTCGCGACCCCGGCAGGCGGAGTCACCGATCCGTTGGCCAGCGTCTTCGGCTGGCATGTTTTTCGGGTACGTGACGTGACACCGCCGAGAGAGCGGAAATTCGCTCAGGTCGCCGACGAGCTGCGCACCAGGCTGGCGCGTGAGCGGGCGGAAGAAAAGGTCTATGATCTCTCGGTCAAGGCCGAGGAAGCCATCGCCCGAGGCGCAGACCTGAACGAGGTTGCAGAAAAGCTCGGCCTGAAGCTGCATGAGGCGCCCGCCGTCAATCGTGACGGCATGCTGAAAGGCGACGGTCTCGCCGACGAGGTGATCCGGCGACATCTCGCGACGATCTTCACGCTTGCCCCGGAAGATCCGGTCGAATTCGTATCCATGAATGATGGTGGCTTCGCCCTTGTCGATGTGCTCGAGGTGATCCCGCCGGAAATCCGCCCACTCGAAGAGGTGAAGGATGTGATCCGCGCCAATCTGATCGCCGAACGCCGTCTCGAGGCGGCCGGCAAGAAGGCGGACGGCATCCTCAAGCGCATGCGCGAGGAGGGCATTTCTCCCGAAGAGGCCGCGAAGCTCGCCGATGGCAATGTGCTCTCCACTGACTGGATCGAGCGGATCGAGGCGGGTCGCGGCAACAAGGTCGCCCCCGGCATTGGCCGTTTGATGTTCGACCTGAAGAAGGGCGAGATGGCCGAAGAACGGGCCGCGGACGGCAATGGCTATCTCATCGTCCGGCTTGATGACGTGCGGCTCGGCGATCCCCGCGATCCGAGCAGCGCCCAGGCCTATGCGGACCTGAAGCGTCGCCTCGCCGAGGAACGGGTCAATGACCTGCTCGTCATGCTCGAGAAATCGCTGCGCGACGAATTCGGCGTCGAAATCAATCAAGCGCTTCTGCGCAGCCTGGTGGTGCCCGAGAATCAGGGATGAGGGGGGGGGCTTGGACGATGAACGGAACTGACGAGCCGGCGCCCCGCCACAGGCGGCGAGAGACCGGTCGCCGGATCTGCGAATGACGAAGGGGGCTGGCCGATGATGCCGCGGCTCGCCATCGAGCCATCCGAAGATGCCGTACGCAACGCCCTGAAGAGTGGGCGCGCAGCGGTTCTCTTCACGCGCCTTGCGGGCGATCTGGAAACCCCGGTTTCGGCCTTTCTGAAGCTGGCCGATCGGCCATGGAGCTTTCTCCTCGAATCGGTGGAAGGCGGCCGGGTACGCGGACGCTACAGCATCATCGGATGCGACCCCGACCTGGTCTTCCGGGCGCAGGGAGAAAAGGCGGCCGTCGCTCGCCCTATGGCTGATGGGGGGAGCGCTTCGCCGCTCGATTTTCAGCTGCTGAAGAAACCTTCGCTCGAAGCACTTCGCGAACTCGTCAAACGTTCGCGCATCGACCTGCCGACCGGTCTGCCACCGATGGCCGGCGCGCTGGTCGGCTATATGGGCTATGACATGGTGCGACAGATGGAGCGCCTCGGAACTGCGCCCCGGGACCCCTATGGCGTGCCGAGCGCGTTGTTCATGCGGCCGCGTTCCATGGCGATTTTCGATGCGGTGAAGGACGAAATCGTTCTGATTTCGGTATTGCGTCCCGGCGACGAGACGAGCGCAACCAATGTGGAGGCCCGGATCGCCGGAGCCCGCCGGCGGATCGCGGAAATGGCCGAGGCGCTCATGCGCCCGCTGCCCGAAAGCGCCCGGCGGTTCGTTCCCGACGGGCCCTCTCTCACCAACGAAACCGCATCGACGATCACCGCCCATGTCGGCGGCGAACGTTATGGCGAAATGGTCGACCGCGCACGCGAGCATATCCTTGCCGGCGACATCTTTCAGGTGGTGCTTGCCCAACGTTTTTCCCGCCCGTTTGCTGCCCCTCCCTTTTCTTTCTACCGGGCGCTGCGGCGGCTCAATCCCGCACCATTTCTGTTCTTTCTACGCTTCGGCGATTTCGCGCTTGCCGGATCAAGTCCGGAAATTCTGGTGCGCGTACAGGGCGGCGAGGTGACCGTGCGCCCGATCGCAGGTACCCGCCCGCGCGGCGAAACGCCGGAAGAGGACGAGCGGCTGGCGGCCGAACTGCTTGCCGACCCGAAGGAATGCGCCGAACATCTAATGCTGCTCGATCTCGGACGCAATGACGTCGGCCGGGTCGCCGTGCCGGGCAGCGTCAGGGTCGCCGAACGTTTCGCGATCGAACGCTATTCGCACGTCATGCATATCGTCTCGGAGGTCCGCGGCCGGCTTGCCAGCGGGCGAGCCGATGTTCTTGACGCCCTTGCCGCCGGCTTTCCCGCCGGCACCGTCTCGGGCGCACCGAAGGTCCGGGCGATGGAGATCATCGACACGCTCGAACCGGAAGGGCGCGGGCCCTATGCGGGGGCGGTCGGCTATTTCGCGGCCAATGGCGACATGGACAGCTGCATCGTTCTGCGCACCGCGCTGATCAAGGATGGCCGGATGCACGTACATGCCGGCGCCGGCATCGTCGCCGATAGCGACCCGGCTCGCGAACAGGCGGAGTGCGAAAACAAGGCCCGCGCCCTGCTCAAGGCGGCCGAGCTTGCCGAGGGCGGCGGCTGATCGCCGTCCGTCGCCTCTTCTCGTCCATCTGCCGTCCTCAAGGACGGGCCGGAGCAAGTTTCCACCCACGGGAACGCTTCGCGATCGCAGCCGGCCGTTGTGCCAGAGAAGAAACGGGGACGAGCACGAAACCCCGGCGCTCAAGGTCTGGCAGCCATGCTTCGAGAGCGGCCAGGGTGTGGCGGTGCGGGTGGCCGATGGCGATCGCAGCGCCGTTGCGCCGTGCGCGTCGCTCGAGGCGATGAAGCGCTGCCCGCACCGCCGCCGCCCCCCGCTCATGATCGAGGAAGACGGATCGCCGCGCAAAACGCACACCGACTCCGGCCGCAGTCATCTCGGCACGCGTAAGTTTCGTCGTGCGAGAATCGAGAAACATCAGCTTGCGCGAGGCGAGCGCACGCATCAGCCGGCGCATCGCCGGCACATCGGCCGTATAGGCGCTGCCCATGTGATTGTTGATCCCGACGAAACCGGAAAAGCGCGACAGATTCCATGCGAGCCGCTGCCGGAATTCCGCATCGTTGAGATCGCGATAGAGCGCCATCGGCCCCGGATCGGCGCTGCCGACCGGTTCCATCGGCAGATGCACGAGCAGTTCGTGACCGTGGGTTGCCGCCCTCTTCGCCTGTCCGGCAACATCATGCGCATAGGGCAGGAAGGCGAGAGTCACCGCCGCCGGCAGTCGGATGGCGCGTTCCGTGGCCTGGCGGTCGATGCCGAGATCGTCGATGACGATGGCGATGCGCGGCCGCGGGCCCATCTTGGGTGAAACCGGCGGCGGCGGCACCGTCACCGCGAGCGGGGTGGATGCGGATGGCGACGGCCTTTTCCGCACGGCGCCCGGTCCGCTTTCATGGCGCAGCAGGATCATGCCGAAGGCAGCAAAAAGGACGAGAAGGACAGCGGCGAGCGCCACTGACAGGCCGGCTCGGGGCAGACGGCCCCGTCCGGCGCGCGATCGCGTCGCCCTGCCCTTTACCGTCCGCCCCGTCATCGTCCGGCCGCCCGCTCTCTTTCGCCGTTTTTCATCTCTCGCTTATCGCCCGTGCCGATGGCATCCCGCAAGGCTGGTCAGGTCCGAAGCACCTTGCTAAAAGAGCGACGCGCGGCGCCATGGCCAAAGCAGCGTCGGCGCGAAAGGTGGCACGAGACGATGTTCGTACTGATCGACAATTACGACAGCTTCACCTGGAATCTCTTCCACTATCTGGAAGAG
>RFIU01000161.1 GCA_003695555.1 Alphaproteobacteria bacterium | reverse complement strand
GGGTGCTGATCCGTCTGCATGCGATCGACCGCCCAAGGCGTCACGCGATTGCCGAAGTGCGACGCCGATCACGCGCCTGTCGGCCGCCGTCCGGCATCGCCGGCGATCTGGCGGAGGCCCTGATGGATCTCGGCAGCAGTCTGTGTACAGCGCGCGGCCGCCCCGACTGTTCCGCCTGTCCGCTGCACCAGCATTGCGAGGCGGCGCGAAGGGGAACGGCCGGACAACTTCCCCGACGCGCCGAGACACGCGAGCGCCGGAAGATGGCGGCGCTGGTATTCTGCATCCAAGGGCCGGCCGGTGAGGTGCTGCTCGCGCGGCGACCGGCCGATGGCCTGCTCGGGGGAATGTGGGCGATGCCGATGAGCACCCCGGTATCGCGTGACGAGTTCGACCCCGATGCCCTGATCCGCAAGGCAAGATGGCGATCCATCGTCTTCGCATCCCTTCCGCGCCCCGTTCGGCATCTGTTTACCCATATCGACCTGCAGGCGCATGTCGTGCGGGCGGACGTGCCTTGTCCGGCCGATATCGTGCTTCGGGAAGGCGAACGCTGGTGGCCGGCCGAAGCGGCACGGGACGTTCTGCCTGCCCTGATGCGCAAGGCCCTGGATAGGGCAGGGTCAGGGTAAGGGGCAGCGTCAGATAATTCTCTTACAGTGTTCGCCTGAGCGGACGAGAAGCTTTCGGAAATGGCGCCTCAGTCGATAATCTTCTTCTTGTCGGCACTGTCTGGCTGGTGATGGTTGCTCGCCGTCAGCGTGTTGGGAAGTTCCGGATGGCCACAGCGGTCATAGGCGGAACGCGTGGCGGGATTGTCGGGATCGGTATCGCCGACGACTTCCTTGATGACCTTGTTGCCGCGCATCAGAAAATAGCCGAGCCGCGCATCCCCGCCGACCAGTGCGCAGACCCGCCAACCATAGAGCCAGCGGCCGTTGCTTTCATCCCGCACGGCGTGAGGCGATGGCGGGACGACGACCACGACTTTTCTATTGCCGACCAGGTTTGCAATCGCCCGCGACGGCTTCGCAGGCTTGCTGCCGTATCCCCGTTCGCTGGCAAAAGCATGTTCTGCCGTCATGGCGATGAACAAGCCCGCAATTCCCATCCATGCTACGAACATATACCTGAAAAACAAACGCATTTTCGTGCCCCCTGAAGGTTCTTGATGGCCGGAAGAGGATCTTTCGAGCAGCGGATCTTTTTATCGGATGGAAATGTGACCAAAATTGGTTAAAGAACAGTAACGAATCTGGAAAAAGCAATTTTTTTCATAATATTAAAGGCCCTGATAGAATCTCTCGAAACCGTTCCTCTTTATTCTGCAGGGGGATGCGCACAGGTTCGGGGCACGCGGCAGACGTCGGCGGACAATGCGTGGGACGGACGGATGTTGGACATCATCCGTCCGACCCGTCGCAGAATGGAGCGTCAGCCGTGCGCTCCCCGTTCGATCAGTTCCTGACGCAACATGTCGATGGGCACCAGCTTGCCACGCCGTTCGACATGCCAGAATGTCCATCCATTGCAGGCCGGCGCGCCTTGGACCCTTGCGCCGAGCTCATGGATCGAGCCGACGCTTTCTCCGTTGCTGAGCGTCCCGTCCGAACGAACCCTGACGGCGAAGCGGCGGCGGGCATCATAGAGGGTGTGACCGGGCTTCAAAAGGCCGTGTTCGAGCAAGCGGCCGAAAGGCACGCGCGGCATCTGACGGCGCGACTTGGTGAATTCGGCGGCATCCTCGGGGACGGGGCGCGCTTTGGCGATGCGTTCCCGGGCAAGCTGGATATAGCCGCGGTCCCGTTCGATACCGATGAAGTGTCTGCGCAGTTTCTTGGCGACGGCGCCGGTGGTCCCGGAACCGAAGAAGGGATCGAGCACCACGTCACCCGGTTTCGAGCTGGCCATCAGAACACGATAGAGCAGGGCTTCCGGTTTTTGGGTCGCATGCGCCTTCCGTCCTTGTGCGTCCTTCAGTCGCTCTGCCCCGGTACAGATCGGCAGCAGCCAGTCCGAGCGCATCTGGAGATCGCCGTTCATCGCCTTCAGGGCCTGATAATTGAATGTGTATCGGCGCTGATCGGCGCTCTTTGCGGCCCAGATCAGGGTTTCGTGCGCATTGGTGAAGCGGGTACCGCGGAAGTTGGGCATCGGATTCGACTTGCGCCAGACGATGTCATTGAGAATCCAGAAATCGAGATCCTGCAGGCTGGCGCCGACCCGGAAAATATTGTGATAGGTGCCGATCACCCAGATCGTTCCCTCGTCCTTGAGGATCCGGCGTGCTTCCGTCAGCCAGGCACGGGTGAAGGCATCATAGGCCGAAAAGCTCGAAAAGCGGTCCCAGGCATCGGTAACCCCATCCACCTTGGACTGGTCAGGGCGTCGGAGCTGGTCCCGGATCTGCAGATTATAGGGCGGATCGGCGAAGATCAGATCGACCGATCGATCCGGCAGGCTCTTCATGACAGCGATGCTGTCACCCTCCAGAATCCGGTCCAGTGGGAGATCGCATTTCTCGCCCGAAACCGTTTGCGCGCGCTTCTTGCCCCTTTCGGCCATTGGCGTTTCCCCGTTTCCATTTTGTCTTAACCAGTGCCGAATTCAGCGGAATCCGGGATCCTCGCGCATGGCGGCCATGCGCCGGTTCCGGCCTGTTTTCGACTTGCAGGAACGGAGAATGCGTGAAATTGCGACTCGGGTCAACAGGATTCATGATTTGGAATCAAGTTATTGGAAGTTCCAATTGGAGAAGAATCTCACGAACGGGCGCAAAGCTGCTACGATGATGGGGAGTCACGCCCACACTCCTTAGTGCGTCCATATGCTCGCGAACACCATATCCTGCGTTCGTCGCCCATCCGTAACCGGGGTGGCGACGGTCCAGCCGGGCCATGATCCGGTCGCGTACGACCTTGGCAACGATGCCGGCAGCGGCGATCGAGAGGGAGCGATGATCGCCGCCGACCACGCAGCGGCAGGTTATCGGCAGTTGTGGCGCCTGATTGCCGTCCACCAGACAAACGGCGGGCTGCATGGGCAGGCGGGCGACGGCGCGCTCCATCGCCAGCAGGCTGGCCCGTAGAACATTGAGGCGGTCGATTTCGGCGACGCTTGCCGCCGCGACCGACACAGCCAAGGCATGGGCGACGATCGCCCGATGGAGCTGTTCGCGTTGAGCTGCGTCCAAGGTCTTGGAATCGCGGATGCCGGGCGGGATCCGATCCGGATCGAGAATGACTGCCGCCGCGACAACGGGCCCGGCGAGCGGTCCGCGACCCGCCTCGTCAAGGCCGGCAACGGGACCGTCGCATGCATCTTCGAGCGACCAGTCCGGGAGCTCCTTCGTTTTCGGCCTGACCTGCGATTTCGGCTTCGCAGCGCCCGTCTTTCGCCTCCGCTTCGTCTGCGCTCTGCCTGCGGCGGAATGTTTCCTGCTACTCCCGGCCATGAAGGTGCTCCTGGATGGTGCGCGCCATCGCCTTCGAAATTCCCGGTACGCGTGCTAGCTCGGCGAGCGAAGCATCGGCGACGCCGCGCGCCGAGCCGAAATGGGCGATCAATGCCCGACGGCGTTTCGGGCCGATCCCGGGAATGGCATCGAGCGCGCTGCGCCGCGCCGCCTTCAAGCGCCGGGCGCGATGACCGGCGATGACGAAGCGATGGGCTTCGTCGCGCAGACGCTGCAGATAGTGAAGCACGGGATCGCGCTCGGGCAGGAGCAGGCGACGCCCGTCGGCAAGGTGGAATTCCTCGCGCCCGGCATTGCGCGCCGGTCCCTTGGCAATGCCGATGACGGGGATGTCGTCGAGACCGAGATCGATCAGCACTTCGCGCACCGCCGACACTTGTCCCCTCCCACCGTCGATCAGCAGCAGATCGGGGCGTTCGCCGTGGCGATCTTCACCTTCTCCCGATCTGGCGGCGAAGCGGCGACGCATTACCTCGCGCATCATCGCATAGTCGTCACCGGGACTCGCTCCCCGGTCGCGTATCCGGAAGCGCCGATACGCCTGACGCTCGAAGCCTTGCGCACCGGCGACGATCATCGCACCGAATGCCTGCGAGCCCTGCAGGTGGCTGTTGTCATAGACCTCGATCCGCCCAGGCGGGCGGGACAGGCCGAAGATCTCGGCCAGGCGCTGACGTATTTCGGCCCCATCGGTCCATTCGACAAGCTTGCGGGCGAGCGCCTCTTCAGCGTTGCGGCGCGCCGCATCCGCTGCCTTGCGGCCTGGCCCTCGTTTCGGCACCTCGATCGCGACGCGGCGTTCCGCTATGCGCGAAAGCGCACTGGTCAGCAGCTCGCTTCCTTCAGGCGAGAGATCGACGATGATACGTTTCGGCGGCGGGTGGTCGCGATAGAACTGGGCGAGAAAGGCGGAGACAATCCGGGCAGGCTTTTCTTCCGGCGCGTGACGCGGAAAGAAAATCGCATTGCCGCGGTGCTGACCGGCGCGAAAGAAGAAGGCCTGGATGGCCGATCGACCGGCGCGATCGGCGATCGCGAACACGTCAGCCTCCTTCAGACGCGTTCCGGTTTCCTGCTGCGCCTGAACCGCATTGAGCGCCCGCAGTCGGTCGCGCAGGGTCGCGGCGCGTTCGAAGTCGAGCGCCTGTGAAGCCGCATTCATCTCTTCCGTCAGGCGAAGCTGAAGATCTCGCGCGCGCCCTTCGAGCAGTCGCTTCGCATCATCGACGAGGGCGGCATAGTCGTCTTTGCCGATCCGTCCCACGCAAGGGGCCGAACAGCGTTTGATCTGGTGCAGGAGACAGGGTCGGGAACGGGATTCGAATTCCGCATCCGTGCAAGACCGCAGCAGAAAGGCCTTCTGCAGAGTATTGATGGTCCGATTGACCGCACCCGCTGAGGCATAGGGGCCGAAATAGTGTCCCTTCGCCTTCTGCGCCCCTCGATGTTTGGCGATCGCCGGGAAGGCATGGTCGGTGCGGATCAGAATATGAGGAAAGGATTTGTCGTCGCGAAGGACGATATTGAAGGGTGGCCGGAAACGCTTGATCAGATTAGCTTCTAGCAGCAGAGCCTCGCTCTCGCTCTCGGTCGTGACGAAGACGACCTCGCGAGTGCGGGCGACCATCCGCTGCAGACGGATCGGCAGGCGGCCGATCGCAGCATAGGCGGCAAGACGCTTGCGGATCGATTTTGCCTTGCCGACATAGAGAACCTCTTTTCCGGCATCGAGCATGCGATAGACGCCCGGACCCTTGGGTGCCGTTTTTAGAGCACGACGGATGACGCCGACGCCCTCCAGCTGAGCAAGCGCCTGCTCCGCCTTTCGGTCCTCGGCCTTTCCGTGCTGGTCGCGCACCGATATCGTCTGCACCTGTCTTACGATCCATCGAATGTGGCGGGACGAACCGCCCGAGGCTCCCACCCGTCTCGCCGGGCGGGCTTCATTCGGAAGATGTCTTCTCGGCGAACTTACCGCAAGAGGAGAGAAGACGGAAACGATCCGGCCGGACGAGATGTTTTGTCTTGTAACGGTTACGACTGCTCCACTTTTTCCGCTGTCCTTTCACCATCACCGACGAGCAGTTAGAGAGCCGAATCAGGGCGTGAGAGGGATTTCCACGGATTATGTGGACAAGTCTGTGGGAAACGACCCTTCAGATCGCCGAAAGGCGCTGTAATATTTGTGTCACAGGACTTTGCCCAAAAAATATGCAAAACACTTAACTTATTGGAAATACGTTATTATATGAATGTCAAGCCCGTGAAGGGCAGGGATGTCATCGGTAAAGTCGAATCCCAGGATGCGCGCAGACGGGCGGGCCGCGACTGTGTACAAAGAGCGTACGAGGGACCGGATTCTCGCCATCTGCAAGGGCTTAGAGTTCCCTTGGGAATTCTCCATGAAAGACGCTTAAGGCACGCCGCGAGCTTCCTCGACAAAGGTCAGGGGTGCCGTCGGCGTTCGATCTCGACCCCGACGCTGGCGGCATTCTCGATCGCCGAAAGTTTCTCTATCCGCACGCGTACCGCCCGGACCCGGTGATCGGCGAGAGGAATGGCGGCAATTCGTTCGGCGAGCGTTTCGACCAGATTGATATGTCCGGCATTCAGCACCGCCTCGATTCCCTCGACGATGCGCTTGTAACAGACAACATTATCCAGCCGGTCACCATGGTCGCGATCGTCCACGACCTCCATGTCCACATTGATGCGCACCGGCTGTCCATGAGAACGTTCATGGTCGAAGGCGCCGATGGAGGCGTGCCGAATAAGGTCGCGCACGAAGACGTGGCGCACCTGGCGGCCGGCATCGGCGAGCATCATCGGGTGCAGGCGCGAGGCGTTGCGGTCCATCTGACTTCCATTCTCCTGTCTTGAAAGCGCAGTCCCGATCCAGTCGATCGGGACTACCCGCCGCTTGCTGCCATATCCGGGGTCATCCAGGCAAGATGCTGGCCGCCGTCCAGCGCCAGCATCTGGCCGGTCATAGAGCGCGCCCGCAGGAGGAAACGGACGGCTTCGGCAATTTCCGCCGTACCCACGGCCCGACCTAGCGGGACCGCGGTGGCTTCCGCCGCGAAGGTGGCGTTGTCCTGATGAGGGCTGGGCAGCACCGGACCCGGGCCGATCGCATTGACTCGGATGCGTGGCGCGAGCGCCTGCGCCATGGTCCGGGTCAGCCACCAGAGGCCCGCCTTCGACAGGGAATAGGTGGCAAACACCGGGCTCGGCTTCCAGACCCGATGATCGATCAGATGAACGATGAGGCCTTCGGGTTCCTCCGCCTGACTGAGAAAGTCTCTCGCAAAAGCCTGTGAGAGGACGAAAGGCGCTCGCAGATTGACTGCCATGTTCGCTTCCCAGCTCTCGCGTGTGGCGGTCAGCACATCATCACGAACGATCACCGAGGCATTGTTGACGAGCAGGGTGATCGGACCACCCAGTCCCTCGGCGGCACGTGCGACGAGCCCGGCAGTGGCCTCCTCATCACAGAGATCGGCGCCGAGCGTGACCGCCGTGCCTTCGTCTGATCGGATCAGGGCGGCGAGATCCTCCGCCTGCTGTTGCGATCGGTGATAGTGAATGGCAATCCGGTGGCCATCGGCGGCGAGCGCCAAAGCAATGGCGCGGCCGATGCGTTTTGCGCCGCCGGTAATCAGAACGCGTTGCGGTTTCACGGCAGGGCTCCGGTCATGTAGGCCAGCGACCTTCCGTCATGGGCGAGCCAGGCCATATAGAGAAGATAACAGGCGAAAAACAGCAGGCCGGTGATCCGGCCGATCGGCCGGCGGCTGACCGCATAAGGGATCAGCATCGCGCTTGCCGCCAGCATCACCCAATAGTCGATGCTCCGGAAGGCGATCGGGACGGGAACGGTTCCGAGGAGGCTGGAAATCCCCAGAATGGCGAAAATATTGAAGAGATTGCTGCCGATGACATTTCCGATCGCGACATCGTCATGACGGCGCCAGGCAGCCATGGCACAGGTGACGAGCTCGGGAAGCGAGGTGCCGATCGCTACCACGGTCAGGCCGATCACCGCTTCGGCAACGCCGAAAGAGCGTGCCAGCGCCACCGCTCCTTCGATCAGCAGATGAGCGCCGAGCGCTAGGCCGACCAGCCCGCCGATCACCAGCAGAAGCGCCCGCGCACGGCTCAGTCGGGTGATGCCGAGTTCTTCTTCGAATTCCATGAATTCACGGGCGGCTTCGGGATGACGGCGGGCATCGCGCCATGACCAGCCGAGGAAGAGGGCGAGACCCGCAATGAAGAAGAGGCCGTCAAGCTGATCGATCCGCCCATCGATCGAGAGAGCGATGAGGAGAAGCGTCGCGCTCAGCATCGCCGCCAGATTGCGCTTGAGGCGCATTGCCCGGCAGGCGACCGGGGCGAGCAGCGCCGGCAGGCCGAGAACCAGCCAGATATTGGCGATATTGCTGCCCACCACATTGCCGAGTGCGATCGTCGGCGCGTCGGCCAGCACCGCCCCGGTCGAGACGAAAAGTTCGGGAAGCGAGGTACCGAAGGCGACCACGGTCAGACCAATGACGAGCGGCGGAATACGAAGCCGTTCGGCAAAGGCGGCTGCCCCGCGGACCAGGGCATCGCCGGCGAACAGCAGGATCACGAAGCCGACGATCGTTTCGATGGCGGCCAGGATCATTACCCGTCTTCCTTCATTTGCATGACCGGCTGACGCCCCCCGAACCCGTGATATAGGCCGACGCCTGCGTGAGGAAAAGCCACAATCCTTAAATAGGGCAAAGCAATTCGGACGCCCGCCGCTATCGGTGCTGGTCAGCGCATGCCGATCCCGGCATCCTGAATGCATGGCCGGCGGGCGAGCGGCTCGATCCCGTACGGCCGGCCTTAACAGAAACGAGAGGAGCATCATGCAGGAAATTGCCCCCATCCGCCCAGTCGAACTGAAGGATATCCGTCTGGCGGTGATTGAAGAAGGACCGCCGCCGAAGCATTCGCGCGGCAGCGTCATCCTGCTGCATGGCTGGCCGGAGATCGCCTTTTCCTGGCGACATCAGATCCGCGCGCTCGCCGATGCCGACTATCATGTCCTGGCGCCGGACCTGCGCGGATTCGGTTCTTCCGATCGCCCCGGCGGGTGCGAGAATTACCGGATGCCGGCACTGGTCGGGGACGTGACCGGCCTGATGGACGCCTTCGGGCTGGAGAAGGCCACGGTCGTCGGTCATGACTGGGGAGCGATCATCGCCTGGGCGATGCCCTTCTATGCTCCCGAACGACTGCAGGCGGTTGCCGGGCTCAATGTCCCATTCCATCCGCGCGGTGGCACTCCGATCCTGACCGCGCTGGAGGCTGCCTACGGTCCGCAGATGTATATTCTGCAGTTCCAGCAGGAAGGGCGTTGCGAACCGATCCTGGAAGCCGACATGGAACGCACCATGCGTTTCTTCTTTCGCCGACCGCGGGCGGGCAGCGGTGTTGGCGGCGGGGCTTTCTCGACGCCGGATCTCGACCTCGTCGGATGGCTGCAGCAGCCGCCGGAAACCTGGCCCGGCGAGCCCTTTCTGAGCGAAGAGGAACTGGCCGTCTATGTCCATGCCTTCGCCCGTTCCGGCATGACCGCGCCGCTGCATTATTATCGCAATCTCGATTGGAACTGGCACGACATGGCACGCTTTCAGCCGCCAGGCAGCGTGCCGCGCATCCGCCATCCGGCCCTGATGATCACCGCCGAGCTGGACGGCGTCTTGCCGCCACGGCTGGCCGATGGGATGGAGGCCTTTTTCGACCGTTATCGGCGGGTCGATATCCGGGGTGCCGGGCATTGGGTGCAGCAGGAAAAACCGGAGGAGGTGAGCCGTGCGTTGATCGACTGGCTGAATGACGAGGTCGTCTGAAAAGAGATGGGCGATAAAGGCATCGGCGAGGAGGCAGATCGGATCATGCTGGGGGAGTTTCCACGACTCGTGAGCAGGCCAATGACCGGCTGCGGGTACGTGTGAAAATGAATGCCGCCCGACTTGATAAGGTCGGGCGGCGGATTCTCAAGGTCATGCCGGAAACATTCTTCCGGGGGCCGGCATGTTGGCAGAGAGGCTTTCGCCTATTTGCGCATGCGGCGATTGAAGTTCTTCTCCATCTCGTCGGCGATGCGTTTTGCCCGTTCGGCCGCCGCATTGGCGGTATTGGCCGCCGCATCCGCCTGGGATGCCGCCGATTGTGCCGCCCGTGCCGCGCGCTCGGCGGCTGACTGCGCCGCCTTCGCCGCATCGGCCGCGGCCTGGGCCGCATTGCGGGTTTCGGTCAGCAGCTGGCGGTCCTGGTCGCTCAACTGGGTCGTGCAGGCGCCGGCAGCCATTGCCAGTACGAGAGCCGCTCCCGCGCCCCGGGCGGTGCGCAATGTCCATGACATGATCGTTCCTCCTGGATCTTCAAACTCAAGCTTGTGGATCAACCCCTTCGGGACATCCGGTCGGCTGTGCCGGCGCCCTCGCGACTATATCAGCAGCAAAGCCGTCTGACCAGCTTGGAAAAATCCGCTCGCCCGCTCTAGTCCTCGATCGGGACGATCATCATGCCGATCGGAGCGGCGCTGATCGGAATCAGCTTGAAGTGAACCCAGGCGAAGGGCAGGCCGATGATAGTGATCGCCCAGAACAGACCGATAAAGAGATGGCCGAGCGCCAGCCACCATCCGGCGAGCACGAACCAGATGACATTGCCGATCGCTCCCATGAGCCCGGTGCCGATATCCTCTCGCCCGAGATGGGCATCGCGGCGAACGGCCTCTTGGCCGAAGGGCCATAGGGTATAAAGGCCGATGTTGAAGGCGGCCCTGGCCCATGGCAGACCAATGATCGAGATGGCGAAGAAAAGCGCCGCCACCCACCAGCCGAGGGCCATTTCGAAACCGCCGAAGAGCAGCCACAGAATATTCAGAATCAAGCGCATCTTCGTCCTTTCCGCTCGCTTCTTGTTCGGGCAGAGACGTTTTCAGCCATTTCTTCATGAGCAGCCTAGAACCGTTCCGACTTGCCTGGCAAGCAAGACATGGGGTGCGAGTGGCATGCCTCATAGTGCGATCCCCCCTCTTTCCTACCAAGAATTCGTGTTAGCATGGTCACAGGTGCCACCTCGCTGCCATCGGTATGCGGCGTTGGTGGGCGGCCTTGACGACAAGGAGTTTCCAATCATGAAGACCCACAAGCGCAGATGGGATCGCTTGCTGACGGCACTGATCGCCGGCGGGCTGTGGGCACTGGCGGGAGCACTCATTCTGCACAGTACGGATGCGGACGCCCGCCGTGACGGCATATTTACGCGCCAGGAACTGACCGAGGCGCTCGACCAGGCGCTGCGTCGCCAGCCTCTGAGCGGAAGCGCCAAAGCGACCCGCCTGGAATTGCGCCGGGTTCTCTCCAACTGTCAGATGATGGTGCAAGAGCAGAAGCCGCGCGATGAGGAAGAGGCGAAACAGGGCCTTCGTCTCGTCGGATGGCTGCGCTGTTAGCGGCATTCGCCGGCGCCGACGCCATGCGACGAGGCATTCGGCGTCCGGCCGGCCGCTCACTCGGCCGCGACTGAAGAAGCCTGTTCGGGCGCATGGTCGCCGCCTGCGACTTCCTTTCGCGCCTGCCAGCGTCGCTTCAGTTCATCGGAGGTCATGCCGCCTCCCGGCCGCCATCCGGGCGGCTTCCAGACATGCCCCCAGGCCTCGCGCCAGGATCGTGCCTTCGCCACATCGCGCAGGATGCCAATCCATTCATGGAAGGCCACCTTGAGGGGATTGAAGGTGCCGAGCTGCTTGACGATGCCGTAACGGCACGGCTCGGCCGGATCTTCGCGCACGAAGGTGCCGAACAGCCGATCCCAGACAATCAGCGTGCCGGCATAGTTGGAGTCAAGATACCTCGGATTGACCGCATGATGCACCCGGTGATGGGAAGGGGTGTTGAAAACCGCCTCGAACCAGGCCGGCAGCCGCACGATCGCTTCGGTATGGATCCAGAACTGATAGATCAGGTTCAGCGCTCCGACGAAGGCGATCATCAGGGGATGGAAACCGATCACGAAGAGCGGCAGCCGAAAGGCGAAGTTCAGTGCGATGAAACCTGTCCATGTCTGACGCAGGGCGGTAGAGAGATTATAGTGCTGGGACGAATGGTGGATGACATGCGCCGCCCAGAACCAGCGGATCCGGTGCCCGGCCCGGTGGACACAGTAATAGGCCAGATCCTCGGCGATGAAGGCGATGACGAAGGCCCACCATTGCCAGCCGATGTCGAGCACGCGCCAGTTCGTCCAGACCCAGTAGCCGAGCCCGAGCACCACCCCCTTCTGCATCAGCCCGGCGACCTGACTGCCGACACCCATCAGCAGACTGGTGAGCGTATCGCGCGCTTCATAGCGGACACGCCCCGTGCGCCAGCCGTAGAGCATCTCGGCGACGATCATCAGGATGAAGACTGGGGTGGCCCACTGGATCGGATTGACGAGTTCCGGCATGACACATCTCCCCCTTCCATCTCACCGTCATTGTTCTCATCAGCCGGGCGCAGCGATTTCTTCCAAGCGTCCGCGCAGTTCGTCGGCGACGGCAGAGCCGGTGGTGTTTTCATCGAATATAAGCGTGACCGACGGCAGGACCAAATCATCGAGTCCGAGGTGCCATCGCTTCCCGTCGATTTCGATCGTGTTCAGCAGATCTTTGCCGAGGCGGCGGGTCACCAGCTTGTCACCGAACACCAGAACCAGTCCTGCCGCCTCCTGATCGTCGAGCAGCAGGAGGGCATGGCGACGGGGGGCATCCAGCAGTACGGCATCCACACCATCGTCGAAGAAATCCTGCTGAAAGGCCACACGCGCGGCTTCCTCGCTCAGGATGTTCTCGCGGTTGGGGCCATAGAGCCGCAGCGCAAGCCAGCCGAGAAAGGCGACCGCCAGCAGGCTGGGCAGAAAAAAGGTCCAGAGCATCATCGGATCATCTTGTCCGCAGCATTGCCTTGTCGTCATTCATTGACGTCTGCCCGGGATTGTCCAGATGGGCTGGGTTGCTGTCAAAGGTCGGGTGAGACCGGCCGACCTGCCGGAAAAGACGGGAGAATGGGGCCCCGGAAATCGCCGAGGCGCATCATGGATGTGGAGGCTTTGCAAAAGCCGGACGGATCGCCTAGCCTCACTTTGTTTTCCCGGGGAGAGGGGAACCTGACTTCTGGATTGCTGATGAGGAGGGCGTGATGGCCTGGAATTGGACACGCCGCGGGGCGCTCGGCCTGCTGGCCGGTGCCGGCGCGGCTGGACTGCCGCGCTGGGGGCTTGCCGCATCGGGTGCAAAGCGATTCCGTCATGGTGTCGCGAGCGGGGACCCGCAGACGGACCGGGTCGTGATCTGGACGCGTCTGACACCGGACGAGGGCGAGTTCGGGACCAGGACGGTCACCTATGAAGTCGCCCGCGATGCCGAATTCCGGCAGATCGTGGCCAGTGGAGACGCGCCTTGCGATGCCTTGAGCGATCACTGCGTTCAGATCGACGTGACCGGTCTGGAGCCGGGGGCGAGCTACTACTACCGCTTCAAGAATGGTGGCGAGACGAGCCCGATCGGACGCACGCGTACTCTGCCGGGTGACGATGCCAGCGAGCTCAGGATCGCGGTCGTATCCTGCGCGAACTACCCCTACGGCTTTTTCCATGCCTATCGCGAGATTGCACGACGAGACGACATCGATCTCGTTTTGCACCTTGGCGACTATCTCTATGAGTATCCGGCCGGCGGCTATGCCGATCCGAAGGTCGTCGCGCAGGGGCGTCAGGTGAAGCCGGAAGGTGAACTGGTGACGCTTGCCGACTACCGGATCCGACATGCGCTCTACAAGAGCGATCCGGACCTGCAGGCGCTGCATGCCGCCCATCCGATGATCGCGGTGTGGGACGACCACGAAGTCGCCAATGATTCCTGGAAGGGCGGGGCGGAAAATCACCAGGAACATGAAGGTCCCTGGGACGTGCGCAAGCGGGCCGGCATGCGGGCCTGGCGAGAATGGCTGCCGGTGCGTCTGCCCGACCCGGCCAGGCCCGAGATCGTCTATCGCCGCTTCGACATCGGCCGGCTGGCCAGCCTGATCATGCTCGATACCCGGCTGATCGGTCGTGACCGGCAGCTTTCCTACGCGCATGACATGATCTATCGCTCGGTTCCCTTCGATTTCTCCGACCCGACGCATCCGAAGGCGGTGACCGATCCGACGGTGCTGAAAGAACTGCCGGTGGCCGCCGTCCGTCGGATCGTCGTTCCCTTCGACATGACTGGCGAGAAACCGCGCCCGATTCTCGATTTCGCGAAGATCAAGGACCTTGATCCCCACAAGCTGCCGCAGGGCTGGGCCTATCTTCCCGATGCCGAACGGTTTCGCGATGAAAAACTGGGCGATCCGGCCCGCTCGATGATGGGGGCGGCGCAGGAGCAATGGGCCGCCGAGCAGCTTGCCGATTCCGTCCACCGTGGCATCGGCTGGCAGATCGTCGGTCAGCAGCTGCTGATGGGCCGACTGTCGGCACCCCGGATTACCGATATCATCGATTTTTCGAAACCGACCGCCGTCTCCCGGGAACAGTTACAGGCGATCGAGGGGCTGGGGCGGATGGGTCTGCCGCTCAATCTCGATGCTTGGGATGGTTATGCGGCGGCGCGCGAACGCTTTTATTCTGCGATTCGAAAGGCGAACGCCGATGTCGTCGTGCTTTCGGGCGACAGTCACAATTCCTGGGCATTCGATCTTGCCGACGAGACAGGTCGCGCAACAGCGGTCGAGATGGCCGGGCCGGCAGTCAGCTCGCCGGGTTTCGCCCAGTATGTCAGCGCGCCGGTCGAAGAGATGGTCCGCCGTTTTCTCGACCATAACCCGGAGCTGGTGATGTTCGATCCCCATTATCGGGGCTGGGTCGAAGTGCATGTAACGCCTGAGGCGGTAACCGGCGAATGGCACTATGTTTCGCGTGTCGATGCGCCCGACTACCGGCCGATCCGTGGCGAGCGGCTGCGCGTGGCTAAGGAAGAGCGGAAATTGCAAAAGGCGGGATGAACCGCGGGCATCACTTGGATTTTCCGCCCGGCAGCGCCTGCTCACGCAAGCGCCTGCTCACGAAAATGTGAACGGGCTGTCTCAGCGCAATGCTTGGAAGGGATCGGGTCGCTGCGCTATGCCAAGGCAGGCGTTAATCGAAATCACATGAAACCATCGGAGGTCGCCACGACGATGAATGCCGAAACCGGTGCCCGTCTCGATGCGGTGCGCAACTATTATGGGCGGGAATTGAAAACGAGCGCCGATCTGAAGACATCCGCCTGCTGTCCGCCGGAAAGCATGCCGGCCCACCTGCGCACGCTGCTGGAACGCGTGCACGAAACCGTACGTGAACGCTTCTATGGCTGCGGATCTCCGATCCCGCCTCTGCTCGAAGGGCGGACGGTGCTTGATCTTGGATGCGGTGCGGGACGCGATTCCTACCTTCTCTCACAGCTCGTCGGACCAGAGGGACGGGTCATCGGCGTCGACATGACCGAAGAGCAGCTTCAGGTCGCCAATCATCATGTCGCCTGGCACATGGACCGCTTCGGCTATGAAGTGCCGAACGTGCGCTTTCTCAAGGGATATATCGAGGACCTCAAGGATATCGGGATCGAGGATGAAAGCGTCGATGTCGTCGTCTCGAACTGCGTCATCAATCTTTCACCGGACAAGGAAGCGGTGTTTTCCGAGATCTTCCGGGTCCTGAAACCGGGTGGAGAGCTGCTCTTTTCCGACATCTTCACCGGTCGCCGCGTGCCGGCGGGTCTGACCCGTGACCCGGCGCTCGTCGGCGAATGCCTGGGCGGTGCTCTCTATATCGAGGATTTCCGGCGTCTGTTGCAGCGCATCGGCTGTCTCGACTATCGCGTGGTCAGCGCTAATCCGGTTGAGATCGCAGATCCGGACCTTGCCGAAAGGGCGGGAATGATCGACTTCTTTTCGATGACCATACGGGCCTTCAAGCTGGAATGCGAAGATCTGTGCGAGAACTATGGACAGGTCGCCTGGTATCGGGGCACCATCCCGCACCATCCGCATCGCTTCGCGCTCGACAATCATCACCTCTTCACCACGGGTCTGCCGATGCCGGTCTGTGGCAATACCGCGATGATGCTGTCGGATACCCGTTATGCGCCGCATTTCCGGGTCGAAGGCGATCGTTCCGTCCATTACGGCCCATTCGACTGCGACACGCCGGCCACCCCGCTGGTGCCGAGCGAACGGGCGGTCAATCGCGGCTGCTGCTAAAAAACGACGACGGTCTGCCAGACGAATCGCCGGGACGACGAACATGATGCACAAGGCGAGGGCGATGTCCGCATCAGACCAGCTCAGCATCGTGATCCCGGTTCGCGAGGGTGAGCCGCTCATCGATACCCTGCTTGCCGATCTGGAGCAGGCTGCGCCGGATGCCGAGATCCTCGTCCGCTCTTGCGGCACTCGCGCGGCGAGTCTGAATGCCGGCGCAAAGGATGCGAGCCGCGAAATCTTGTGGTTTCTGCATGCCGACTGCCGGGTGGAGCGCCGGCAGGTTGCGGGTCTGTTGTCCGCCGTCCGGCACGTACCGGACGCGCTCTTCTTCTTCGACCTCGATTTCGGGCCGCAGATACCAATGCCGCTGCGATGGAACCAGTGGTTCGCAAACCGGCGAGCCCGCCTGTTGAGGCTGCCCTTCGGTGATCAGGGGCTGGCCTGCACGCGAGAGACGTTCAAGCGGATCGGCGAATATCCCGAAGACGCGGCCTATGGCGAAGATCATCTCTTCGTCTGGCAGGCGCACCTTGCCGGCATAGCCGTCCGGCCGCTGGATCTCCCACTACCCACCAGCCCGCGCAGCTACGCCGCCCATGGCTGGCTTCGTCTGACTGTGCTTTATCAATGGCGCTGGCTGCGTCAGGCCCTGCCGCGCGTGCTTGCCCTGGCGGCTGGGCGACGGCGTAACGGCATGGTCCGGCACCTGACATGAAGGATCCGGGCGCGATTGCCATCTTCGTCAAGACGCCCGGGATCAGTCCGGTCAAGACCCGCCTTGCCCGCGACATCGGTGAACGGGCGGCAAGGCGCTTTCATCTCTTGTCCGCGCGCGCGACGACGACCGTGGCGCGGGAATTCCTCGAACGCAATTCCGGCTGGCAGGCCTGTTTTGCCGTTGCCGAACAGGAGGGTGTTAAGGCCACCTGCTGGCGAGCGCTTCCAACGATCTGGTGCGGGCGGGGCGGACTGGGACGGCGCATGTTTCAGGTGGTCGAGACACTCTTTCAGGGCGCGGACAGGGCGATCCTGATCGGGGCCGATACGCCGCAGATCCGGGTGTCTCACCTCGAAACCGCGATGAATGAGCTTCGCCGCTCTCCATGGGTGATCGGCCCTGCCGATGACGGGGGGTTCTGGTTGCTGGGAACGCGGGTCGCCCTGCCGCTTTCTGTCTGGCAGGCCCCCGATTATGAAGATCGACCCGAATCGGTCCGGAAAGACCTGGTAAATGCAGCGACCGATGCCGGGCTTGCTCCGCCGGCCGAACTGGAGCTTCTGACCGATGTTGACCGGATGACTGATCTTGTCGCCGCTCTTAAGCAATGGCCTGATGATAAAGTTGAAAATCTCGATCAGGCGAATTTGCGCCATTGGTGGGAAGGACAGGGATCTGCTCTTGGCCGCAAGTGACATTGAATGTAACAGGAAAGAAAACCGCATCCGCCCACGCCGGCGGCAGGAATATCGTGGCGGATTCCTTGCTGTCCTTGGGGGAATTTGATAACGCGTCGCCTGTCCCGGCAAAGGCCGAAGCAATCATTTGTCGTGCCGGGGCGGCGGCAATGGACGAGGCGGCGGGGCACGAGG
>RFIU01000013.1 GCA_003695555.1 Alphaproteobacteria bacterium | reverse complement strand
GGTGCGCCATGGCGGGCGAGCGCCTCGGCGATGTCGAAATCGCGTGCGGCAAGTGCCGCCCATGCCCCGCCGTCCGTCATGTCATCCCTCGCACCTTCCTTCTGAACACTCTCGCCTCACGGCCCTCCGCACACCCTTTCTACAGCATGGCTATCATGCGCGACGGCTCTTGTCAGGGCTGCGAGGCTCGGCTAGCACAGGAGCCGGACGTGTGCGTAAACGTTAAGCGTATCGAGGAGTGCCAAGGTTTCATGCCCATCATTCACGTCACTGATCTTTCGGGGGAAACCCGGACCATCGAGGCCGAGGTCGGCCTGACCCTGATGGAAGCGATCCGCGACGCCGGCCTTGACGACCTGCAGGCAATCTGCGGCGGCTGCTGTTCGTGCGCTACCTGCCATGTCCATGTCGCGCAAGCCTGGCTCGCGAAGTTGCCGGAACCGGAATCCGACGAAGCCGAGCTGGTCTGCGAGACCGAAAGCTATCGCCCGAATTCGCGTCTTTCCTGCCAGATCGAGCTGACCGAAGCACTCGACGGTCTCGAGGTCACCATCGCCCCGGCCGAGTGAAGGAGCACCGATGTCGGATCCGAGCTATCGTCCGGTGCCGCTGAAGGACTTCCCGACGTTTTCCGATGCCGAGATGATCCGTCGGGCACACGAGTTCCGCATGCTGATGTCGCGCCGCCGGACGATCCGGCAGTTTTCCGATGCGCCGGTACCGCGCGCGGTGATCGAGGAGGCGGTGCGCACCGCCGGCAGCGCGCCGTCGGGGGCCAACAAGCAGCCCTGGCATTTCGTCGTCGTTGAGGACCGCGAGACGAAGCGTCGCATCCGGGCCGCAGCCGAAGAGGAGGAGCGCCGTTTCTACGCCGAGCGTGCCGGCGAGCGCTGGCTGGCCGACCTCGCACCGCTCGGGACCGGTCCCGAGAAGCCCTTCCTCGAGACGGCGCCCTATCTGATCGCCTGTTTCGAAGAGCGCTGGTCGGTCGATCCCGAGACGGGGGAGAAGGGCAAGAACTACTATGTCCAGGAATCGGTGGGGCTGGCCTGCGGCTTTCTCGTCGCCGCCCTGCATCAGGCGGGGCTTGCGACGCTCACCCATACGCCGTCCCCGATGGGATTTCTGCGCGAGATTCTCGGCCGAGCGAAGCACGAACGGCCCGTCATGCTGATCGTCACCGGACGACCGGCGGCGGACGCCCGCGTTCCCGACATCACCCGCAAACCGCTGCACGAGATCATCAGCTGGTTCTAGACACCGCTGATGCGCGGGTCAGTCGATGAAAGCGCAGCGCAAGGGCCGCGACCGAAAAGACGCTGGCGATCATCGTCGCCTGCATCAGGCCGACAAGCCCGCCACCGGCATAAAGACCAAGCCAGACGGCGAGCGGGAGCATCAGCACCAGATAGGCGACCATCTGAATCGCCGTCGGCCACCAGGTTTCGCCCATTCCCCGCAATCCCATCGAGATGGTCGCCTGACCGCCGTCGAAAGGCGCGATCGCCCCGATCCAGCGCAGCGCCGGAATGGCGATGACGGCGAGCGCGGCATCGTGCGAATGGAGCCGAAAGAGCGGTCCGGCGGCAAGCGCGATGAGAAGGCCGGCCGCCCCGCTCGTCGCCATCGCCACGCCAAGCCCGCTCCAGCCCGCCCGCCGCACGCCGACGATATCGCCTCGTCCGCGCGCGGCCCCGACCAGCACCGCGCTCGCCGAGCCGAAACCGACCGCCAGCATGAACGGCAGGGTGAGCAGATTCATTGCGATCTCCTGGCCGGCCAGCACCAGCGCCCCGAGCCGCTCGGCGATCAGCACGAGGCCGGCGAAGGCCCCGACCTCGGCGCCGATCGATACCGCCGACGCATAACCGAGCGCGCGCTGATGCGCCCATTCGCGCCAGCGCTGGCGATGCGGACGCCGTGCCGCGAATACCGCCATCGAGGGGTGAAAGAGAACATAGGCCGCGCCGATCCCCGCCAGCAGCCAGCGCAGAATCGTGCTGGCCCAGGCCGCGCCGGCCGCACCGAGCGCGGGCCAGGGCCCGATACCATAGACGAGCAGCCAGTCGAGCAGCAGATTGACGAGATTGGCGCCGGCGAGCATCAGCATCGGCACGATCGGGCGGCGCACGCCTTCCAGAAAGGCGGTCGAACAGAAGAACAGCAGATGCGCCGGAATCCCGATGGCCAGAATCCGCACCAGCGTCGTCGCCCGCGCGACCAGCGCCCCCTCGCCGGCAAGATACGGCATCCACCATACCGAAGCGAAGGCGATTCCCGCCATCAACAGGCCGATGGCGAAGGCATAGGGGATGCTGCGCCGCCAGACGCGCCCCGCCTCGCGCGGGTCGCCGGCGCCGAAGGCGCTGGCGGTGGCGACGATGACCCCCATCAGCAGGCCGATGGCAACGACGATGAGGGTCAGCACCGCCGCCCGATTGGCGAGCGAAAGAGCGGCCAGCTCTGGGGTCTCGAAACGTCCGACCATCACCGTATCGACGAAACCGAGCAGCAGCAGTCCGAGCCGCGAGCCGATCGCCGGCAGCGCAAGACGCAAAAGTTCCTTCAGATCCTGACCCAGTGAATTCGCCATTCGTCGCCGGTCTTTCCTTCCGTACAGCTTCACCCGGCAAGCCCCACGCGCATCGCCCTGTCGATAGCGGGATTGGCGTGCAAACCCGGCACCCCCTATGCTCCTGCTTTCAGCCGCCGGTCAATGGCGGTGGTCAAGCATGACGGAACAGAATGAAAGGGAGACCGGTCATGGGGATCACGACCCCGATCTGCGACCTTCTCGGCATCACCCACCCGGTACTGCTCGCCGGAATGGGCGGCGTGTCCTATTCGCAGGTCTGCGCCGCCGTCTCGAACGCCGGCGGCTTCGGCACGCTCGGCATGGCGGGACGATCGCCCGAAGAGATCCGCGCCGAGATGCGCCAGGTGCGCGCGCTGACCGACCGGCCGTTCGGCGTCGATCTGCTCGCCGCCATGCCCGAACAGATGGAAGCGGCCGCCGATGTCATCATTGAAGAGGGCGCGCGGGCCTTCATCTCGGGCCTCGGCGTGCCGGAAAGTCTGATTCAGCGCTTTCATGACGCAGGCGTCGTGGTGATGAGCATGTGCGGCAAGGTCCGCCACGCGGTCAAGGCAGCCGAAGCCGGCGTCGATGTGGTGATCGCCCAGGGAACCGAAGGCGGCGGCCATACCGGACAGGTCGCGACCATGGCGCTGATCCCGCAGGTCGTCGATGCCGTCGATGTGCCGGTGGTCGGTGCCGGCGGCCTGTTCGACGGCCGCGGACTGGCGGCGGTTCTCGCCCTCGGCGCGGTCGGCGCATGGATGGGTACCCGCTTCATCGCCAGCGAAGAGGCGCACGCGGCGGCCGCCTACAAGCAACGCCTTCTCACTGCCCGTGAAGACGAAACACTCGTCACCCGCTGCTATTCCGGCAAGCCGATGCGCGTCATCCGCAACGAATATGTCGAGCGCTGGGAGGCGACGCCGGAGAAGATCCAGCCCTTCCCGATGCAGGTGATGCACTCGGCCGGAGAAGGCGTCATCAATGCGATCACCGGGGTGCGCGAGCCGGTCGATCCGGCCCGCGACTGCCTGCCGGCGGGCCAGGGCGTCGGGGCTCTCCATGACATCCTGCCGGCCGGCGAGATCGTCCGCCGCACGGTCGCCGAAGCCGAAGAGACGATCGCACACCTGTCCGGTCTGGTGCGCTGATTCAGCTCGTCGCAAGGGACGGGCCGGGCGAGCGAGGTCAGCCGACCCCCGTCTTCCAGCAGCGATGCAGGGCGAGGAAGAAGCGCGCCACGTCCTCCGGCGCCTCGACCTGCGGATAGTGGCCGACCCCTTCCAGCCGCAGGACCGGTGCGCGCGGATTCAGCTCATGGAAACGCCGGGCGATGGATTCGCCGGAGATCGGATCTTCCGGCCCGTAGATCAGACCGATCGGGACACCGGCCCCGGCGACCGCCCGGCTCCATCGTTCCTCATGCGCCTCTCGCTCGCGCAGATACTGGCTCAGTGCATGCAGGACGCCGCGCCCGCCGTTCGCGGTGACGAGGTCGAAGAAGGCGTCGAGCTCGTCACGGCTAGGCCGGTGACGGGCCCCGAAGATCGCCGCAAAACTGCGGCGGAAACGCCGTCGGGTGATCAGATATTGGAGAATGCGTCCCTCGCGGTCGCGCAGACGTTTCTGCATCGCCGAAAGATGGATCGCCGAGAAGAACATCCCGCCATTGAGGAAGACGGTCGAGGCGAGCGCGAAGCCGAGCCGCCCTTCTTGTGCGCGCATCAGCAGTTCCTGCGCGACCGTGTCGCCATAGTCATGAGCGAAGAGGTGAACCGGCAGACCATCGGCCCAGCCGACCGCTGTTACCAGATCTTCCATCAGATCGGCTTGCTCGAAGAGGCTGTAGCGGTACCGGCGCGGCTTGGCGGAAAGGCCGAAACCGAGCATGTCGGGGGCCAGCAGCCGGAATTCGCCCGCCAGCGTCGGCCAGACGCGGGCCCAGTCGAAGCCGGCCGTCGGAAAGCCGTGGATGAGCAGCAGGCGAGGAGCGCCCTTATCCGAGCACCCGCCGCGGCGCAGAAAGATCCGATGGCCGCGCCAGTCATGATATTCGCCCGCCTTACGCCAGCGCGCGAGTGCCGCGCGATCCATCAGAATGGATGCCAGGGCCTGGATTCCGTTCTCGTCCGCAGCGGCCATGCGTCTTTTCCCCTGCGCGTGGCGGATGCCATGATAAGGGCCTAGATCCCCCAGGCGACCTTCTTCTCATTGGCTTGGCGCAGACGGCGATAGCGGGCCAGCGCCCAGAGCGGAAAATAGGCCGCATAGCCATGATAGCGCAGATAGAAGACACGCGGAAAGCCGACCGCGGTGTACCAGGGCTCGACCCAGCGATCGCCGTTGTCTTCGCGCGGCTGGGCAAGCAGCCATTCGACACCACGGCGAACCGCCGGATGGGCGACCTCTCCGGCCGCCATCAGGGCGAGCAGCGCCCAGGCGGTCTGCGAGGCGGTGGAAGGCGCCGGCTGGTCCCGCTTTTCTTCCCAGTAACTTTCGCCGGATTCCCCCCAGCCGCCGTCCTCGTTCTGTCGGGCGAGCAACCATTCGACGGCCCGGCGCACATGAGGGGCCTGCATGTCCTCACCGACCGCATTGAGGGCGGAAAGCACCGACCAGGTACCATAGATGTAATTGGTCCCCCAGCGGCCGTACCAGCTGCCGTCCGGCTGCTGCGTCTTCTTCAGATAGGTGATGGCGCGCGAGACCGCCGGATGGTCGCGGCGGCGGCCGAGCTGGGCGAGGAACGACAGACAACGCGCCGAGACGTCTTCGGTCGGCGGATCGAGAAGGGCGCCATGATCGGCGAAGGGAATGTAGTTCAGATAGTCGTCGTCATTGTCGATATCGAAGGCGCCCCAGCCGCCGTTCGAGGACTGCATCCCCTCGATCCATTTCGCAGCGCGATCGATGTTTTCGTCATATTCCGGATTCTGGGTGCGATGCAGCGCCATCGCGACCACCGCCGTGTCATCGACATCGGGGTAATAGTCATTGGCATACTGGAAGGCCCAGCCACCTGGCTCGAGATCCGGGGCGTTCACCGCCCAGTCGCCCTTGACATCCAGAATCTGCTTCGACTTCAGCCAGTCCGTCGCCCTTTTCACGACAGGAGACGCCGGCGCCTCTCCTGCTTCCATCAGCGCATGGGCGGCAAGCCCGGTATCCCAGATCGGCGAGACGCAGGGCTGGACGAAGGTCTCTCCCTCGCCGGGGGTGACCAGCAGACGGATCGACTTCTTGGCGGTGACGAGACGCGGATCGTCCTTCGGATAGCCGAGCGCCTCCATCGCCATCACGGAATTCGCCATCGCCGGAAAGATCGCGCCGAGACCATCCTCACCGTTCAGGCGCGCGATGAAGAAGTCCTCCGCCGCCTTCATCGCTCGCCGACGGCTGCCCTTGGGGAAGTGCGGCTCGACGACCCGCAGCACCCGGTCGAGGCCGAGGAAGAAGCGCCCGATCCAGCCCCCGCCCGGATTCTGTTGCCAGTCGTCGATAATGTCGGGATCCCGGCGGAAGAGTTCGCGGATCGTCGCTCCGGTCGGGTTGATCGCCTTCGGCTTCAGCGCGGCGAGGATCAGCAGCGGTGCGATCACCGTGCGCGACCAGTAGGACATCCGCCAGATGGTGACCGGAAACCAGCGCGGCATCAGCATCAGCTCAACCGGCATGACCGGCACCGCCTTCCAGGGAACCTCGCCGAAAAGAGCCAGCGCATATCGGGTGAAGACATTGCTGCGCTCGGCGCCGCCCATCGAAAGGACGAGATTGCGGGCACGGCGCATGTGCGGGGCCTCGGGATCGTCGCCGACCATCTTCAGCGCATAATAGGCCTTGACGGTTGCCGACAGGTCGGCCGGCCCGCGATGGAACAGCGGCCAGCCGCCGTCGGCATCCTGGATGCTGCGCAGATAGCGGGCCAGCCGCTCCTCGAGCTCCGGCTCGCGTTCGTCGAGATAGTGATTGAGGAAGATGTATTCGGCCGGGATCGTCGCATCCGCTTCGAGATCGAAGAGGAAATGACCGTCATCACGCTGGCGGCGCTTCAGCCCCTCACGCGCCTCCGCGATGACCTGCTCGAGATGCGCATCGAAGGTCTCCCGGTTCGTCTCCTGAATGCTCGCGTCCATGGTCCTTTACGTCCTCCCAGATGCTCGTCCGCGCCTGTCGTGCGCGGTTCAGGGCCACGGGCCTGTCCGTTTCGGCGCCATTCCTAGCGGATTCGTTCGTTCGTGTCTTCTCTTCGGCGCTTGTCTCACCGCAAATCGGCGGCAATGTGGCGGGCAGCCGTCAGACCGGAGCGCACGGCGCTTTCGATCGTCGCCGGCAGGCCGGTCGCGGTCCAGTCGCCGGCCAGCCAGAGATTGGCCGCCTCTAGCGGCAGCGGGTGCGGCCCCGGGCGGTTCCCCAAGGCATCCGCATCCGCCGCGAAGGTCGCACGTTTTTCCTTGATCACCCGATAGGGCGGAAGCTTGTTCGCCGCCGGCGTCGCGTCGTGCCGCCAGAGCCGGGAAATCTCGGAATAGACTTGGCGCGCCAGTTCGTCCGCTCCCCGGTCGAGGAGATCGTCGGCGGCCGAGATGGTGACCGAAACGAGCGCATCGCGTGCGAACACCCACTGCGCCAGACCGCCGATCAGACCATAGAGATGGACGCCCGCCCCGAAGGGCGGATGAGCCAGCCGGAAGTGCAGATTGACGATCGCCTCGCCATCGGCGGGTGCGGGAAGCGCCGGCAGGAGGCGGCGGGCGGCATGCTGCGGCACGGCCAGCAGCAGATGATCGCGTTCGCCGAGCGTGATCCGCTCCCCGGCGGTGTCCAAGGCCCTGACACGCCCTCCTTCGCGCACGATGCGTCGGATTCTGCGGGCGAAATGGATCGGCGTCTGTGCCCGCTTCAGCCGCTCAAGCGCCGGTACCACGAGGGTGTCTTCGAGTGAGTGCCGGGCGATCCGCGGCCGACAGGCGGCACCGCCCTTCAGCACGGTTTCACGCAGCACCGGCTGCAACAGGCCGACGGCGGCATCTTCAGGGGCGCGATTGAGAACGGCGACCGTAAAGGGTTCCAGGAAGAAGCGCATTTCCGGCGAGTCGGCACCGGCCAGCGCCGCGACCGGGGTTTCGGGGGCCGCGCGCATCAGGCGGCGTACCAGCCGCAGGTGGGAGAATGCGCCAAGATCCGGAATCCGGCGGGCGCGGTCGAACAGCCACCCCGGCCATCTCCCCGCCCCCAGATCCAAGGTCCAGCGCCGCCCGCTTTCGAGATCGAGAAAGGGGAAGACGGCCCTTGCCGGTCCGGTCAGGCGTTCGCCGGCCCCGAGGGTCGTGAGCCACGCCATCACCGCGTGATTGCCCGAGAGCATCAGATGATTGCCATTGTCGATGACGCAGCCGAGCTGCTCGTCATGCCACGAGCGGCAGCGGCCGCCGGCACGCGGCGCAGCCTCGTAGATGCGCACCGGGATGGAGCGATCGACGAGCGCGGTTGCCGCCGAGAGGCCGGCAAGCCCGGCGCCGACGACATGCACCACCGGGTCTGTTCGATCCATCGGCATGGTCATGTCGCCCGCCTCGCTCGCTCGCGCCCGCCGACGATCACGCGCACCGCGATGGCAAGCTTGCGGAAGCGCTCACGCAGTTTCGCGAACCGACCGCCGGGCTCGCTCACAAAACCGCTGCCGACCATCCGGTAGAGCCGGTCCTCATAGACTTCGAGCATGATCCGCGCCGCACGCATATCGCCCTCCTTGCATTCGGCCAGCGCCGCGCGGGCGGCGGAAAATTCGGCGGCAGCGCGCTTGGCGAGGCCGAGCTTCAGCTCCTTGAGCGCCGGGTGACGCACGACCTCGCCCGGAACGCGGGTTTCGATCCCGTATCGCTCCAGCAGGGGACCGGGCAGATAGAGACGGCCGAGGCGGGCATCCTCTTCGACGTCGCGCAGGATGTTGGTGATCTGAAGCGCGCGACCCTGATGCTCGGCAAGCCCCCGGCCGGTATCGGCCGGCGCGCCGAAGACCTTCACGCACAGCCGCCCGACGGCGCAGGCGACGCGATCGAGATAGCGATCGAATTCCTCCATCGAAGGCGCCACCGGCGGTCCTTCGACATCCATTTCCATGCCCTCGATCACCCCCTCGAAATCGGCCCGGGCAAGGGCGAAGCGGTCGATCGCCTCGCCGAGAGCGCGCTCAAGCGGGTCTTCCCCGGGCTGTCCGGCCATGAGCGCTGCGATCCGTTCCCGCCAGCGTGAAAGTGCGGTGCGTTTTTCCTCGCGCGTGCCACCTTCGTCGGCGATGTCGTCCACCGCCCGACAGAAGCCGTAAATGGCAAACAGCGCCCGCCGGCGTTCCCGTGCCATCAGCCGCATCGCCCAATAGAAGGAACTGCCGGCGCGGCGCACCGCTTTCGCGACATGGCGATGGTCGGCGTCTGATGCGCATCGCCCGCGGCTCATCGGTCCACCCCCCGATGGCCGACGCCCGCCGCCGTTTCGGAGCGACCGCCATAGTGGCGCCCCTTCCAGCCCCCCTTGCGCCCGAGATGAGCGTCGATCGCCGAATGCAGGGTCATCGCCATGTAGAGCAGGGTGACAAGGGGCAGCGCCGGCGCGATGAGCGGTGAGACGCCCTGATGGCGCAGATTCGGAATCCAGGTCCAGCTCATCACGCCCCAGGCGAAACCACCGGCAAGCGCGGCAGGTCCGTCACCCGTCTCTGCCCCCACGATGAGCGCAATCGGCGACATCAGGAAGACGAGAGCCAGGCCGGCGAGCGCGAGCATCAGTCGCCAGGGAGAAAACCGCAGCTCGCTGTAGGCGGTTCGCCGGACCATGTTCCAGAGGGGGGCAAGGCCCGAATAGTGCCGCAGGCTGCGGCTGTCACGCGAGAGACCCAGCCACAGTCGTCCGCCCGCCCCGCGCAGGTGGCGCGCCAGCGCGCAGTCGTCGATCAGGGCATCGCGCCATGCGGCAAAGCCGCCCGCCCTTTCCAGCGCGACACGCTCAACCAGGATCGACCCGCCGGCGGCGGCCGCCGCCCGGCCCGCATTCACTCGCGAGAACGGATAGAGCATCTGGAAGAAATAGACGAAGGCGGGAATCAGCAGCCGCTCCCAGAAATCCGTCGCATGGAGCCGAACCATCGCCGAGACCATCGCTCGGTCCTCGGCAAGCGCCAGCGCGGCCATGCGGACAAGCTGTCGGGGGCCGTGAACGATATCGGCATCGGTCAGCCAGAGAAAGTCCGCGCGCGCGGCAAACGGGTGGCGGCGCCCCTGTTCGAGCGCCCAGAGCTTGCCCGACCAGCCGGAAGGCAGCGCGGTGCCTTCGAGCACCGTTGCGCGTCCCCCGGCGCCGGCTTCCTCGATCACCTTTCGGGCAAGATCGCCGGTGCCGTCGCTGCTCTGATCATCGATCAGCACTAAGCGCCATTCAGCGGTCCATTCCTGCGCCAGCACCGCCCGGACCGCGGCGGCGATCGTTGCCGCCTCGTCACGTGCCGGAATCAGCACGGTGACGGACGGCGCGCGGCCCGCCGGCAGGTGCTCGGGCGCGATATCCTCCAGCAGCTCATCGGCGCGCCAGAAACGCCCATGAAAGAAAGCCAGCCAGAGCCAGGCGACGAGCGCCGTCAATGCCGTCAGGTCAAGGATCGTGAGGGAGCCGGCGATGAGCGGATTCATGGCCGCTCGCCCCCGCTGGCGCTGCCGCTGCGAGAAATGCGCAGGCCAAAGCGTTGAAGCACCAGCCGGACCAGGCCGGCAAGACCCGTCATCAGGAAGCGCGGACGGGCAAGCTCGACCCGCTCGGCGAGCGGGTCCCGACGGGCAAGTTCTCGGGCAAGCGCACGCGCGAGTGCCAGGATCACTGCCGACTCGCCGGCCAGCCGCCGGCTCTTCAGGCCGAGGGGCAGCGCTTCGGCCGCGCGATTGAGCTCATGCACCCCTTCGACACAGCGCAGGATCGTCCGACGCAGGCCCGGGCTGGCGCTCGATGCGCCGAGGTCGCAAATCCGAGCGCCGAACTCGGCCATCCAGCCGCCGGGCAGATAGACCCGGTCGAGACGACGATAGTCGTCGCCGCAGTCCTGAAGATGATTGATCACCTGCAGGCTGTTGCACAGCGCATCGCTCGCCGGCCACAGCGCCCGGCTCTCTCCATGCAGATCGAGCAGATAACGCCCGACCGGGGCCGCTGAGCGGTCGCAGTAATCCATCAGCTCGGCCCAGTCGGCGTAGCGGTTCTTCACCGCATCCTGCTTGAAGGCGGAGATCAGATCGAGGCAGTGGCGCACCGTCACGCCGGTTTCGTCAAGGCTGGCGCGCATCCGCTCGGCGGTCGGGATCGCCGGGGCGGCGGACTCGCCGGTGAGCACGGCAGCGAACGTGTCGAGACGGGCGCATTTCTCTTTCGCATCGAGCGCCGGATTGTCGGCAATGTCGTCGATCGCCCGGGCGAAGGCATAGAAGGTCGCGACATGAGGCCGCAGCCGGCGGGCGATCAGACGCGAGCCGACGGGAAAATTCTCGTCTCCCGCCCCCTTTCCCGATGGCGTTTCGATGGCCGTGCTGCGATCCATCCGTCGCGCGAACCCCCTTCGTCGGGCACCGTCCTTCGTGCTATGGGGTCCGATACCCCATGCGGTGGTCACGTGCCACCGCATGGCATGAAACACGGATCCGTTTCAACGGCCAAGGAGGCGGGGGTGAACAAAGAACCGGAGGGGCTGCCGGCAGGACGGGTGACGCATCGAAAGGCGGCGGGCGGACGCTTTCTTGTGACCGGCGCCAATGGCTTCGTCGGTTCGGCGGTGGTACGCGCATTGATGCGGCGCGGCCATCGGGTGCGGGTTCTGCTGCGCCCCGAGAGCGATACCCGCAATCTCGAAGGGCTGTTCCTCGAGCGCGTCACCGGCGATCTGCGCGACCGGGACGCACGCTCGGCGGCGCTTGAAGGGGTGGACGGCGTGTTCCATGTCGCCGCCGACTACCGGCTCTGGGTGCGGGATCCGGCCAGCATGTACGCGATCAATGTCGATGCGACCCGCGCCCTGCTTGAAGAGGCCTGGAAAGGCGGCGTCAAGCGCATCGTCCACACCAGTTCCGTCGCCACCATCGGTCGGCCCTCAAGCGGCGACATCGCCGATGAGCGCTGCGAGGCGCGGATCGAAGAGATGGTCGGTCATTACAAGCGCTCGAAGTATCTCGGCGAGCTGGCGGCGCGCGAGCTGGCCGGTGACGGCGCGCCGATCGTCATCGTCAATCCCTCCACCCCGCTCGGGCCGCGTGACGTGCGACCGACGCCGACCGGCCGCGTTCTCATCGAAGCGGCCCGCGGCCGGATACCGGCCTATGTCGAGACCGGCCTCAATATCGCCCATGTCGATGATAT